>JBCBGD010000019.1:0-18303 GCA_038527085.1 Pseudomonadota bacterium
GCCGCTGACTTCGAACTCGAAGGGGTCCACGCTCTGGGACGCGCGAATTTCCGAGTAGGTCGGCCTGGAGATGCCTGAGGAAGCCGAAAGACGCAGTTTCACATTCTCGGTCACGTCCACATTGGCGTGGATCGAGGGCAGGACATTGGTGAAATCATTGTCAGCATCAATGGGCGTGAGGCCAGCATCAGAGACAAGTGAACCGGAGGACGTGAAGTCGGTTTGCTCCACGCGCACGCCATAGACCAGGTTGCCCCAAGAAAAGTCCGTTGTGCCCATGGCATAGACCGCAATGACATCTTCCTCGATTGAGGTTGCGAGGTCAGGGTCGGATGGCACTGAGAAGCCGCCAACCGCCCGGCTCCATGCGGCGCGCAGGCCAGCATTGTCGATATTGGTGGCTTCGATCGTGTTGTTAAAGTCAGCATACCACGGCACGCCGGTGGTGAACTGGTTGATATCGACGTCTGAAGGGAACCCGCCGAAAGCGAGGGATTCGCCGCCGCCTTCGGCCTCGCGCGTGTCATATTGCAGGCCGAGTTTCACTTCCGTCGGGCGCGCACCAAGCTCAATCTCTCGGGTCGCGTCAAGCATGACCTTGTAGGCTTCGGTGTCTGTGCCGCCTGCGAAGAGAAGTCCGAACGTCGCGGGATAGTCCAGGAGGTTCACATTGACGTCCGTGCCGGGCTGGCCGACCTGGGTCAGGAAGAGTCCAGGCTCCTCAATGTTCGTCACATCAATCTGGCCGCCCACGACGGCGCCTGTGCTGAACGGGATCGGCAGGAAGGTGGAGTTTTCCGTCTCGGTGTAATTGAGGCGCGCTTCGATGCCCCAGCCTGCAGCGGCGCCATCATAGCCCAGCGTGTTGGTGAAGGTGGAGTTTTCATAGAGCCCGTCTTCGAGCAGGCGCGTGACCACCAGCACCGGCGCAAACGCCTCGGTGCCGAGCGGGATCGGGTCGCCCTCGACGTCGAACTCATACTGGTTGCGCTCTTCCCGGTCGATGAATTCCGAATAAAGCGTTGAGAAGAAGACTGCACTCTCGGACGTGGGGCGAAACTCAACCCGGCCGCCATAGGCATTGTCCTCGCGCTCTCCATCATAGGAGCGGAAGTCTAGGTTCGTCACCGCATCGCCGAGACCATCGCCATTGGTGTCGGCATATTCATATTCGCGGTTGTCGGTGATCCGGCCGCGAAGATTGTGTGAGCCAAAAACCAGCACACCAAATTGCTCGTTGGAGAAGCTTAGGCGGCCATTGTACTTGTTGATGTCGACTTCGCCGAGCTCCTGCTGGCCATAGCCCGCCTCTGCGGCGAAGCTCAGGCCTTCGCGATCAAACGGCTTGAATGTCTCGATGTTCACAAAGCCAACGGTCGCTTCACCCGGCATGTCCGCCGTGATCGCCTTGTTCACCTCGATCCGCGAGGTGATCACCGACGGGAATGCGTCGAAACGCGGGATGCGGCCGTCCTCAGCGCCGAGCACATCGACGCCGTCAAAGGCGATCTTGGTGTAGCGGAAGGGCGCGCCGCGGAAGTTAATATAGCGGGCTTGGCCTTGGTCGCGCTCAATGGCCAGGCCGGGAACGCGGCCAAGGGAGTCGGCGAGGTTCTGGTCAGGGAACCGGCCGATCGTATCGGCGGCGAGAATGTCGACGACGTTGTTGGCCTCGCGCTTGGCTTCAATTGCGGCAAGCTGGCTGTCGCGGATCGGCGTGCCCGTCACAACGATTGTTTCCTGGCGGGCTTCCGCATCGCTCGCAACCTGTG
Source organism: Pseudomonadota bacterium (assembly GCA_038527085.1). Lineage (GTDB taxonomy): Bacteria > Pseudomonadota > Alphaproteobacteria > Caulobacterales > Hyphomonadaceae > UBA5336. The sequence goes on from JBCBGD010000019.1 coordinate 1,773, forward strand.
CGAACGCCATCGGCGCGGCCAGCATCGTGCTGGCCATGAGAATATTCAGACTACGGAATTTCGCTTGCATGGGATCCCTCCATCATCACAAATCGCACCGTGAATTAGTTGGCCCGAACATGCGTACCAAATGAATGATTTGCGACGTTGCCTCTTTGCAACAGAGTTAATTTATTGGTTTTCGACGGAAGCTGCGTCTTAAAACTTTCAACTTTCGAACGGTCGCACTAAATTCAAGGCTATATCTTCCGTATGCAGAGAATAGCGCTATTACAATGCGTATGACGAAACCTATCCACCAATCGGAACCGACTGCAGAGAGGCTGATTTTAGCGGTAAAGCGTCTTGCTGAGGACCGGAGCATCGCGGCGCTGTCGACTCGAGCGATCGCCGAAGAGGCCGAGGTTGCGCCTTCGGCTGTGAACTACTCTTTCGGTTCGTTCGAGGGCCTCATCGCGGCGGCGCGCGCAGATGCTGACGCCTCGCGTCGTGGAGATTGGAGGCGCCGGGCGGTCGGCCTGGCCGGTCTGTGCTGCGAAGCCTGCGATCTCGGTCCGATGCTTTTTTCGACGACGCGCGATGTCGCTGTGGGCCAAATCGGAGAGGAGGCTCTCTTCTGGGACGGCGTCGTTCAGGCTGCACGCCAATCGTCGACCGTGGCCGAGTCAAACGGCGTGCAAGCAGAGCGCCTTTTTTGGGCTGACGTGATTTCAGCCTGCGACCTTGGATGGGTCCCGCCTGAGTTCCTTCATGCGTTCAGCCTCGCCCTTCGCTTCGGTTACCTTGTCATGCGCGACGCAGACCGCTTCGACCCCTGGGCCATGGCGCTGACAAATCGCTTCGCGGAGCGCGTGACCGGTGGAGCGTGCGACGACGCGGTGGACAGCGCTCATCGCAGACGGACTGAGGATGTCGCAAATCTCGAAGACGCGGCCGCGATTCCCGAACACGACACCGCAAGGCACATTCTCGAAACAACGAAACGGACCATTCTTGACGACGGTGCCGATGCGGCGACGTTTCGCGAGATCGCGCGGCGGTCTGAGCTTTCAGTGTCGTCGGTCCAGCATTTCTTCGGCTCGCGTAAGGCCTATCTCGCCGCTGCATTCACAGCGATCTATGAGAATGTGCGCGACCGAGCCGTGCCAGATTTCACCTTCGAGCGCCGTCTGAGCGCGTCCGAACTGGCGAAACGAATTGAGGGCGGGAGACCGCTATCTTCAGCGCTTCCGCAGCGGGAGTATGCGGCGATGCAGGGCGTCATGCTGTACGCGTCTCGCGACAGTGAGCTGAGGACTCTCAGCGAGGGCCTGTTTGCACGAGCCGGGCAGACGTCGTTTCAGCTGCTCCAGGCCTTACAAAAGCCGCGCGGCCCAATCGGCCGATTGGACGCGCAACTGTTCAGCTTGATCGCAACGCATTTGACAACACTGGACTTAGCAAGCGCGCCGCGGGGAGACACACAGGGCGCTTCCGGTTCACAAACCGAACGACTTCTTCAGGTACTCTTCAACTGATCTGATTCGATTTCTGTCTATTTGCGGTTTGGGGCGCTTTTGGAGACATAGGAATTGGGAGTCCCCAGGATCGGAATTGGCCTTTGCTCTTGATCCTTTCAACTAAACCAACAGTCCGAATTGGAGCGGCAACCAGACGCTAGACACATAGCGGATTCCGTCAGGATTTGATCCTTGTCAGCGGGATATGCAGCCAGGGCTGCGTTTCCGATGTTTGACGCGGCTCGGGCGGGTGCCTGATATCTCTTAGGCGGGATGAGACTGATCTTTCGAGTGCATGACCAGCGTCAGTCCAAACAGATCAACTCGCCGTTTTCTGGATCGATATCGATTTTTTCACAGGTAGTGCTGTCGACAGGCCGGTCGCCATCGACTGGAGCGGGTGCCGCGCCGCCCTCGACCGGCAACAGAAAATAGCTGTAGGGAGGAATGCTCGCGACATTGACTGCGATCCGTCCATCGGGCTGGACCGTCATGCTGGCTGTTCCGAGGAGGGGCAGATCCTCGCTTGTGTACTCCGTCGCGCTGATTTGCCGGAAGTCCTTCGAAACCACCATGTTCGGGCGGATTTTCAGGGTCATGGCGTGGGTCCATGGATCGAGAGCGTAGCTTCGGCCTCTGTCGATGCGCACGCGCTTGCCGAGAGTCGAGATGGTGTAATCACCATCAATCGGCAGCGCCTGCGTCGGCGGCACTTGGCTCTCATAGGGCAGGAACGCATCCATCTGCGGAATGCCTGCGGCCGCCGCAAACGCGTCGCCCATCGGCCCTGCGGCGATCGCTTCGGTGCCTGCGCAGCCAGTGATGGCCAAAAGGCCCAAAGCAGCTACGCCGCTATACCATCTCGTTGTCTTGGATTTTCTATGTTCCACGGCTCAATCTCCCTCAACTTCCCGGGTGTGGAGACAGACTACTTGCTCGCTTCTCGTCGGATATGGGGGCGGTTACCCATTCTCTGATCTGCCAGTCAGCGGGATGGCGCACCGCGCGACGGTGCCCACGCCAGGCGTCGAGGCCAGTTCAAAGTCACCGCCCAGCTGATCAAGCGAATCCTGGACGATGGAGAGCCCCAATCCTGAACCGTTTGAATCCTCGCTGCGAACACCGCGTTGCATCACAGCCTCAATCTGATCGCGCGACAGCCCGGGGCCCATGTCAGACACCTTGATGGTCAGAGTGTCGGCCGACTTAATGGCCGAAACGGTCACAATGCCATCCTTCGAATAGCGAATGGCATTGGCGACCAGATTGCTCACAGCGCGCATCAGCAAGACAGGGTCCGCCGAAATGCCGTCATCCAAATCGAACTCGCGTTTGAGGTCGATGCCTTTCGCTGTGGCTTCATTCGCAAACATGGCGATGACCGCGTCCAGAATGAGCGCAATGGGTGTCTCAGGGATCTCAGCATCCGTGTTTTCTTCGCGCTGTCTCGCTGCAGGCAAGTTCTCGTGTGCCAGCGCCTGTAGATACTCAAACGCCTCCGTGAGGGGTTTGCTGGCCTCACTGCCTTCGGGAATGTTCTGTTTGAGTGCAGCCTTCAGGGAACTCAAAGGCTGTAGAATGTCGTGACTGACAGACTGCAAGCGGTTGCGATATTCGAAGGCGCGGAGCCGAGCACGCTCATAGGCTGACTGGCTGTCGCGCAATGCTTCGTTCAACCGCAGCTGTTCCTGTGTGGCCCTCAGGTCGGCAAGAAGCGCAGCATCACGTTCGCGTTTCACACTTGCGACGTTCAGAACGATAGCTGTGGCGAAGGCGATCACCTCTATCGTGACCAGCCAGCGCAAGGTGAATGGAATACCGCCGAATGGAAATCCAAAGGTCTCATCAAAAACCATGTAGGCCGACGCCATTGTCAACAGAACGGCGCTCATCGTGAAGACCGCGCCTCCTTTTTCCCGGTGGAAGATGGCCCAGATTCCGACGGCTGCATGCAACGCCAAGGACGACACCCGGCACACTAGTGCGAGTGGCACGAACGCATTCCGGGAGCCAACGCCGATCAACAGATGGAAGAAGGAAAACGCGAAGATCGCGATAATGGCCCAGCGCAAGAGCCGGTCGAGGATGGGCGCCTTTGATTTCAGGTCAAACAGGTTGCGGCTGAGCAGCAAAATCGCGCCGTAGGTCCACAAGTAGATCGTGTCTGTCAGATGCGCTGTGACCGCATTTTTGGTCGGAATGAGCAACTGATCGATATACCCCTCAACCGACCAGACAGACAGCACGCTGGAAATTAGGAACAGCCCAAAGCTCATGCTGAGCCGCCAGCCCGTCAGCCACCAAGTGAGAATCGTAAGAAAGAAGGTTGCCCCGATCACGCCATAGAAGATCGATGCCCAGAAGATTTCGTGTTTGTCCGCCCGCTCGAACGCAGCGGGATGGGAGATCCGCATTGGCAAGACAGAATTGTACAGCCCCTCATAGTGGACGTAGAGCACTGTTTGCTCGCGAGGTTGAAGCACTGCATCTGCCACCAGAATCCGATGATCGACAGGGCGTGTGGCGAACGGCGCCTCGTAGGTATAATCCAGAAATTGATTGACTGTGCCGCCCTCATCCGAGGTGAGGAAAAGCTGCATGCTTTTGAAGGCGACTCGGCGGGTGTCGAACCGTACCGTGATGGCTTCGTCTTTTTGATTGTGGAGTTTGACGCGCAGCCAGATCGGTTCGGATATCGCACCAAACCCGATGTAGCGGGTGCTTAATTTTTGCCAGTCGTCCGACTGGCTGATGTCCGAGATCGGGGCGTTTTGGTCGGCACCGAGCAGGGCCTCGCCATACTCTCCGAGAAACCTGCTGGAAAATCCTTCGACCGGCAGGTCGATGACGCCATCATTCGGGGCGTAATTGTCTTCCCGAGTGGCCAGCAGGAAACAGACGAGGAGCGACAATAAAAAGATCACGGCCAAGGTGGACGCGCTTCGCAGGGTGTCGGTGTTCTGCTTTATCCAGGACGAAAGACGTTCAGGCATCACTCACCCTGCGCTCTTTCGCGTGAAAAAAGCTATGGGGCGCAATACCCAAACCGAGCCCATCAGAGTTGTGTTTGCTCGGTGATCAGGCCCTCTCTCAGCGCATAGGCGATCAATTCAGCCAGAGAGCCCACGCCGACTTTCTCCATCAGGCTGGCCCGGTGCTTTTCCACCGTTCGGTGGCTGATGTTCAATCGCTCGCCAATGGCGGTGTTCTGATACCCCATCGCGATCAGTGACAGCACTTCACGCTCTCTGTTTGTCAGCGCAGTCTTGCCGGTGGCTTCGTCGAGGATCTCGAGCGCATCCCGCGCAAAATAGCGTCCGCCTTGCAGGACCGTTTCGAAACAGGTTTTCATCTCCGCTGGGCAGCACGACTTGAGCAGAATGCCTTCAACCTCTGCATCCAGCCAATTCGCCAGAACGCCCGCCGAGGTGAAACCCGTCAGCAGCACAACAGATGTCGACTTGCTCCAACGTCTCGCTTCAGCCAGCACTTCGATGCCCTTGGCGCGCGGCATGGCGGAATCCAGAACAAGCAAATCTGGTTGATGCTGTTTGACTGCGCTGATCGCGCTCAGACCGTCGGCCACTTCCGCTGCAATCTTGACGCGTCCGATCTCGCCAAGGACAATTTTCACGCCCTCTCTGACGACAGCGTGATCATCAGCCAGAACGACCCGAAACATGGCTTGCTCAATTGTCATCGTTTTCCCACTCATGCAGCAGAACAACTATGGCAACTCTGACTGAGAAAAATCAACAAAATCTGGCGTCTCGCCAGGCAATTCGCGGGCCCCGACAGGTAAGACCAACCCACAAATGGGTATCCGCCCCCATACCAAATCACCGAGCGTCTGCGATCCTGACGAGACTACCCGCAATGGTATTTCGGAGGGACAATCTGTGTTCAGCACGTCAAAATACATAACCGTTCTCGTGAAGCTGGCCTTCTTGTGCATGGCTGTTGTCTGGATCGGGGGCGGCACGGCTGAGGCCTCCTGCGGGGCGCAGAACGAAGAAGCCTGCGCAGCCTGGAAACCCGGATTTCGGTGCGACTCAGCATCACTCGCCCCCAACCCATCGGGAATCTGCAAACCGTGCGGGCACAGAGACGGACAACCGGCATGTGAAACGATGCGCCCCGGGCCCCGCTGCTTTCGATACATGGAGAACATCGATGGGGTTTGCCGCGCACGTGGAGGACAAGGCCAACGGCCATATTCGGGGGTCGGCTTCGACTGTAAGCCTGGATACAATGTCGGCAGCAATGGCATGTGTACCGCCTGCGGCGGAGACCAGCAGATACTCTGTGAAGCAGCGCGGCCGGGTTCGCGGTGCAATGACGGTCTAGAGAGCTACGATGGCCTCTGCCAGAACCGCGGCGATAATGGTGAACAGGCCTGGCCTGCACGCCGTATTGGGTTTCGCTGCAATGAGCCAAATCTGGCTCCCAACAACGATGATGTGTGCGTCCCTTGTGGTGGCGTGGGCCAAGTCCAATGTGAAGCCATGCGCCCCGGCAATCGCTGTACGACGGCCTATACCCAGGAGATTGACGGGATTTGCGAAGCTCGCGGAGGACATGGCGAGCTTGCCTTTGAAGGTATCGGCTTTGATTGCCGGCCGGGCTTCAATTATCGCAGGCAAGGCAACGGTGAGAAGCGCTGTGAGCCGTGCGGAGGACAGGGGCAGCTGATCTGCGAACTCGCCCGCCGGGGGGATCCCTGCAATGAAGGCCTGTCTCACGATTTTCGATGGGGTCGCGATGTTTGCGTCGCCGATGAGCCGGAGCTCGATGACCTGGTCTACGAGGCAGCCATTGAGACCCTCCAGGATGCGGGAGAGGGCATCTTCAACGCAATCATGCCCATGGCATTCGAGATCCACGAGGATCAGGACACACTTGAAGGGATCGAAAACGAAGACGGCGACGCTGCCGAAGGGCTGGAAGGAGAAAGCCAGACCATCGCGGAAGCCTTCGATTTCAAGACGCTTTCGGTCGGTGCAACAGCAGAAGCCAACTTCATCATTGGTGTAGGTGTGGAAGGAGGTGTGGCATTCGACATCACCGAGGATGACGACCCAATGAAATGGTACTCATCTGTCGGCATCAGCAATCAACTCGGGGCTGGAAGCTCTTATGGGGGCGTTGTCGGCGTCTGGAACACCAAGAACGATGAACTCGGAGACCCATTCGAGGAGGGCGGCTCAAAGTCCGTCGGGATGGTGTTCGACATCCGGACCGTGCTAGAGTTTGCCGGATACAAGTCCAACATGCTGACCGATATCGGCACGCAAAGCAGCACAGCCACGCTTTTGGTGGGCGTATGGTTCGCGCGCGACGAAGACGTTCGCGACTATAAGGATTTGACGTTCACCGGCATTACGCTTTCCCCGGTCCTTGGCGTCGGAACCAACGTGGCCGGAACCACTTATGTGGAAGCCACCACGTGGCAATCCAATGCGCCCTCTTCAGGCGAGCTCACATTGGCCCAATTGTCTCCAAGGACTTTGTCTGGTGGGACCCAGATCAATCGTTGCTTCGGCCAATGCTGGATCGAAGGGCTGGGCCGTGAGGTGCCGCAGTATGCGTCGGTGCTGCCAGTATCGGTCGACACGTCTCTCTCGGCAACGAGATCAGTGGAGCATGGCGATGCATCCGCTCAAGAACCGAGCGCCCCCGGCCCTGCGCTCGCAGGCAGCCTCTGGATGTTCGAGGTGCAAGGCCAGAAGGTTTATCTAAAAGTGGTCGAAGCGAGTTCGGAGTCCATCGTCATCCAGCGCGCCAACTCACCTGAGAAAACGACATACACGCGCACGGGAACGGGTGAGTATTCAGACAGTTCGGGCCAGCGCGTGTCGTGGCCAGACAACCAAGCTGGCACGTGGGCCTCTGCTGATGGGTCCCGTGTCTATGAAATGGTTCGAGTGAACTAGAAAAGCTGAATGCGGGGACCTTCGAGGTGCGCGGTCCTGGTCGAGCGAGTTGGCCGGGATCGCCGGTCCCTATGCTGTTCAGACCAGAAAGCGAAGCAGCACCATTAACTCCAGAAACCACAATAAGGTGGCCCATATAGATCAAGGGCTGGACGGCTCAGCGTCGCAGAACCGCCCCATTTTTGACATTAGGGCCATTGGAACGTGTGTCGTCGATCAGTCTGAAGCCGGTCATTCTTCAACTGCTTGATGGGTGGCGGACAGCCGCCTACTGAGGACAATCGATCCTATTGTTCCCATACCTCGCTCCCTTCACGTTGACGGCTTGCGGCGAAATCGGGCCGCATCGATATCGACCCATCATCGAACGGCGTATCGAGGAAGAGCCCGGGATAGTAGAAAGTCCGGAGGTCCTCGTGGAATGCGCGCACGCGGGCTTCGTAGCGTGCCGAGGCGCGCGCATCGGTTTGAGCGATGGATTGGAACACCCGCTCGACCTTGGCGGGGGGCGACAGCCAGGTGAGCATGGACGCCCATTTCTCGCGCTGCTTGCGCCCTTCGCGGTAGGCATTGGAGAGTGGCTCAACGGTCTGGTCGCCCACTTGCTGGAAAGCGTAATACCATTTCCATTCAAAAGTGCTGTCCATAGCGGTGTGACCCACCCAGTCTGGATGGCGCTCCAGGAACGGGTCCATGGTGGCTGAGACGGGCAAATCCCAGGCATCGTTCACGGCTTCGCGTTGGGTGAGGATAATGTCGCCGCCATCCGGTACGGGCACACTCGCATCGATGCCAGCCTTCAACGCGGCTGGAACAATGATTGCGAGCGCCAGCCATGCCCCGATCAATGCCGTCAGATTGACCGGCGCCGACCAACCCCTTGTGTTCACATAGGCAATGATGGCCCACCAAAGGCCCAAATGCGCCACTGTGGTGATGCTTGCGACTGCAACGACGCCAAGAGATGCCCCGCTAAGGCCCGCCCCAATCCAGAGCGGCATCAGCAAAGCCAGGGCAAGCGCGCCGACGCGGAACGCGGCCCTCGAAATCCAAAGCGTCAGGCCGCTCGCCGACGTCGCGCTCAATAGCTCGTAGCGGCCGCTTGCCCGCTCTGAAGCCCGCAAATCGTGGAGCAGCAAGATAAGGAGAAGCGGCGAAATCATCGCAATGACGAAAGCGAAGTCAAAACGCCCGATCAGGGCAAAATCCGGGTTCGCGGCATCGGTCTCATAGATCTGGCCTTCGAGCGCCAGAATGCGGATGCGGTGTTTCCACGGCGATGCATCGCGCTCGCCCAGGGCGGCAAAGGCAAAGTCTGACGGAGGGTCATAGGTGAGATGGAAGGTGTAGTATCCAGCCATCCCCCAATCGCGATACTCTTCCAACGCCACGGCGCGTTCAATCTGGTCGGCGGTCTTCAAACGGTCGATCGTCGCGCGCTGGTCGGCAATCTCGATCAGGCCAAAACCGACCGAGAGGCTGGCGGCAATGAAAGCAATGGCGATCCAGAGCAAAGCGGCCCGGTCGCGCCACAGAAACCAGATCTCGCGGAATGGCCCTGTCATGGCTTGAGCCTCGCAGTGATCGCGAGCCCTGCACAGACCAGCCCGACTAACCAGAGACCCAGCATGACAAATGGCCCGCTTGCCGAGGCGAGGCGCGCGTTGGCTGCGGTTGGGGCAAACTCGAACTCATCCAAAACCGCCCAGTTTTCTGAGGATATTCGCGCACGCCTCGATGCTTCGGCGTTCTGATTGCGGTTGATATCATCGGTATAGGACAGTTCGTTGATATGGCTGTCGTTTAAGCCCTGAACGAAGTCGTATCGAACTTTTTCAGCCTCTCTGAGGAAGCGATGGTGGGTCTCCAGGTCCGTTCCGGCCAGCATGCGCGAGGCCGATGACATGGCCAGCACGGGCGAGAGCCAACCGAAACTGCCCATCTGGGCCGATTGGCCAGCCTCGATCGCCATGCGCCGGTCGGCATATTCGTTCATCACCTTGGTGAGGTCCGCCTCGGAGGTTTGCGCCACAATACCGCGAAAGTTCACCGGCAGGTCTTCTACATCGTCGACATCATATTGCGCGAGCAGGTTTGCGCGCAGCTGCGTGAATGCGGGATCGGCCGCATTGTGGCCATCTCCGAGTTCCCGAATGTCAGCGTACATCTGGAAGTCGGTTTCCAGTTTGCCCGGCGATGGGACAGCAGACGCGGCCGTCGCAACCGCCATGCGCGGCAGAAAGAGCGCCCAGGCGAGCCAGATGAAGACAAGTATGCCGAGGGCGATCCCACGCGTTTTTGACAGCGCGGACACACAGACGATCAGTGCGCTCCAGATCAGAAGATAGGCGCCGTAGCTGGCAGTCACCGCCAAACCCATGCCCAGGCTTTCGCCAAGCCCTGTTGCGATCGCTGCCAGAATAGCGAGCGGAACCAGCAAGGCGCCGCTCAATCCCGCTAGGGCGAGCAGCTTTCCAGAATAGAGAGTCGGGCCCGAGATGCCTTGGGCGAGCAGCGGCGCCAGTGTGCCAGCCTCCCGCTCGCGAACAAACAGGCCATAGCCGAGCGCGATGAGCAGGAGCGGCACGAGGAGTTGATAAACAAAAGCAGGCGTCAGGCCATTGAGGCTGCCGACATTGGCGCTGGCGCGTGTGTCGGCAAACATCGCTGTGTTCTGCCGATGTCCCTCCAGGAAGATCGATTGCCCGGTGACCGCATCCACCCCCGGATCAATGATGGCGAGGGGCGGCGGCGCACGGAATACATAGTGCCCGTAATGCACCATGCGGTGGGGGTGGCGGTCAGGCTGGGTCAGGAAAGTTTCTTCCGCAACCGCTTGCTGGTGCAGGCGCTCATGGCGCTCGCTGGCCATGCGCGAGGCTGTCAGGACGCTCGTGCCAGCGATGATGAGTCCGACTGCTGCTAGGGCAAGAACGGCAATCCTCGAGCGCAACCAGAGGCGCCACTCTTCTGCAGCAATGGACAGAGCTGCCCTCATGCTGCCGCGCGCCCCGCAAAGGCGGCGTGGACTGCCGATGTATCGATCAAGCTGCCGTCCGGACGATCAAACGCGCCGACCAGCGCGCCCTTGCGCAACAGTCCGATCCGATCAGCGACCTGGCAGGCGCCATATACATCATGGGTCACCATGAGGACGGTGCGCCCTTCCTGTGCCAGTGACCGGACCAGCGCATTGAATTCATCAATGGCGATGGGGTCCAGCCCGGATGTGGGCTCGTCGAGCAGGAGGATTGGCGTGTCGCGCAGCAGCGCCAGGGCAATCGCCACTTTCTGGCGCATCCCCTTGGAATAGCTCGAAAGGCGGTTGCCACGCGCCTCAGGCTGCAGCGAGACGCGGTCGAGCGCAGCGTCGATCTCGGCTCGGCCGGCCTTTACCTTGGCAAGCGACAGGAAGTAGCCGAGATTCTCATAGGCGCTGAGATGGCCATACAATGTGGCCGCCTCCGGCAGATAAGACACCGTACGCCGAACTGCTTGCAGGTTGCTTTGAACTTCTGTGCCCTGAATGCGCACTGAACCGGACGCAGGTTCCAGAAAACCTAGAAACGTCAACAGCGTGGTTGATTTCCCGGCCCCGTTCCCGCCGAGCAAGGCATACACCTCGCCGGCGGCAATCGAGAAAGAAACGTCCTGCAGAACCGTCTGACCAGACCGTTCGACTGTAAGCGCTTCAGCTTCCAAAGCAGCGGTCAATTCGAGCTCCCCTAGAACGTATATGCTGCGGTCAAACGGAAGCGTTGTGGTGCGCCCGGCTCCACCCAGACATTGGCGAATGAGTTGGTGTAGAATGTCTCGTCGAAGAGATTGTCCACATCCAGACGCACGGAGATATTGTCGATCGGTTCGATTTCACCGAACAGCCGGACAGTTGTGTAGTCTGGCAGCGTGAAGTCTGACCCGACGAAGCCATTGCGCTCGCCGACATAAAGAACGCCGCCGCCGAACCTTGCCGGCATGCTACCGAGGGAAAAGTCCTTGGCGGCCTGCACGTTGAACTGATGCTCTGGCGAGTTGATCAGTGGATCGCCCGGATCGATCGTGAAGCCGAAACCGTCTGCATCGGCAAAGCTGTTCTGGAACTCTGCCTGGGTGTAGGCATAGGAGACCCAGATGCTGAGATCGTTCGCGAACTCGACATTGGCGTCGAATTCCAGACCGGTGCTCTCGGCCTCGCCTGCCGGAATGGAGAAGAAGCCAACGGCGGTCGCCTCGGGCCGGTCATCGTTCACAAGGAAGTTGCTCTGCTCGACCTGGAACAGGGTCACGCCGACCGAACCGTCGACGGTGTCGTAGAACTCGCCCAAATCTGCCTTGAAGCCGATTTCAGCAGACTCAGTCACGTTCGGGTCGAACTGGTTGCCCTGGAAATCCTGCCCGGTCTGCTGGCGGTATCCCTCACCATAGGAGGCGTAGAGGCTGAAACCGTCATTCACGCGATAAACGACGCCAAATTGCGGTGACACGCGGTCATCGGAGGAGTCGATCGTTGTGGCGGGCGAAGCGAGATTGTTGGTCAGATCCTGCTCGAAATCATCAAAGCGCAGACCGATACGGACCTGAAGCTGATCCGTGAGGTCGATCTGGTCCTGAATGTAGACGCCATAGCCCGTGAGCACTTCATTGCGGTTGGTGTTTGGGGGCGCATCTGGGTTCAGGTTCACCCCGTAAACCGGATTGTTCACGTTCAGCAGGAGGTCGGTGAAGATCTCCTCGGGCGTCGGATTGGCGATGTCGCCACCGAACCGCGTGCGGTAGCGATCGATGACAAGCGTGTTGTCGAAATCATCATAGTCAGCCCCCACGATCAGGCGGTGACGCAGGGATCCGGTGGTGAACTCACCGGCAAACTCACCGCGAACCACCAGATACTCGGACTCAAAGTCCCGCGACCGGAAGAAGCGCGAAATGGTCTGGCCGTCCTGGAAGAAGGTCTGGCGGGAGCCGAACTGCGGTTCGAACGCGTCGCCTTCGAGGCTCGTTTCCCGGTAACCGATGCCGCCAAGGAAACTCCAAGTGTTATTGAAATTGTGTTGCAATTCAATCTGATGGCCCAGCACATCCGTCTCGATTGGCACGGGCTCACCCACAAAGACATCACGGGGGGAAAAACCGAACTGATCGGAGAAAACGACCCCGCGGTCGAAGGGCAGTTCCTGCTGGGTGAATTCCAACTCATAGGTCAGATTGGTGGCGTCGGTGAGGTTCCAGGAGACCGACGGATAAAAGCCAAGTTTTTCGGTTTCAACCTCGTCGCGGAAGCTCTCGGCATCTTCGTAGAAACCAACAAGCCGGAAACCGAATTCCTCGTTTGCGCCCGCAAAGGACTGGTAATCACCTTCCACCCGCACCTGGTTCCAGCTACCGATGGTGCCTCGCACATAGCCGCCTGTCTCGAAGTCTGGGCGTTTGGTCACGAGGTTCACCGTGCCACCGGGCTCACCGCGACCGAAAAGGGCCGAGCGCGGGCCCTTCAGGACTTCCACGGACTCGATACCGACCAAATCCCGAGGGCCACCAAAGCCGCGACCGGCATTGAAGCCATTCACGAGGAAACCGCTGGGCAAGTTGATGTCACCGGAAAAGCCGCGAATGGAAAACGCGTTCCAGAGGCCGCCAAAATTGTTCTGGCGCGCGACCGACGCTGACAGGTCCAGAGCGTCGTTGAGGCTCAGCGCACCCGTATCGGTAAGGAGTTCAATGTCGATGGTCTGGTCTGCTGCCGGCGTTTCGAGCGCATCGAAGTTGCCCTGATAGGCGCGCCGGTCGCCAACAACAAAGATGGTTTCTTCGACCCGGTCTGCGTCTGCGGTCTGTGCCATTGCTGGCGCCAACCCAATCGCGCCGAGCCCTGCTGTTGCCACCACACATGTGGCCAGAATTCTTCCGGACGTCTTCATACCAATCCACTCCATCCAATGCGCACCTTGTGGTGCCACCCTGTCGCGACGGTTCGATATGTTATTCAGTTACGCGTCGCAAGGGGAACAATGGAGTCTCCTGAAAAAAGCTGCGCCAGCCGATTACGAACCGCGATCGAAGCGCAGCCTGGATCAGGATCAACGCGGTCCTCGCGAATAGAGGCGAACTCAAACGAAACTGACCTGAGCAACAGTCCGCTATGTCCTTTTTCTTGCCAAAGCGCGCCATTCAGAGCTTACAGCCCAAAGTCCACTTCTGGCGGATTGTGTTGAAAAAGGCCTCTCCATTTTGGCCGAACTCTGATTCATTCAGCGCTGTCTCAAGGAGGGAGCGGCGCGATGATGGGCGAGCGGCGGTCGGGTCAGGAGGCCCTGTTCTACGAGTTCAGCCTTGAGGACCATGTCCCGGCAGATCACCTCCTGCGCAGGATCGACCAGCTGATCGATTTCTCCGAGGTCCGGGCGCACCTAAAGCCCTATTACAGCGAGACGGGTCGGCCTTCGATCTGCCCGGAGCTTATGATCCGGATGCTGATTGCCGGCTACTGTTTTGGCATCCGCTCGGAGCGGCGGCTGTGTGACGAAGTCCATCTAAACCTCGCCTATCGCTGGTTCTGCCGGCTCGGGCTGGAAGGCGCGGTGCCAGATCATTCGACCTTTTCCAAGAACCGCCATGGCCGGTTCCGTGAGAGCGATCTTTTCCGCACGCTGTTCGACCAGGTGCTGCGCCGCTGCATGGCGGCGGGCCTTGTCGGCGGCGAAGCGTTCTCCGTGGATGGCAGCCTGGTTGCGGCCGATGCCGACCGGCGCAAGGGACCGACGGGCGAAGCGGGCCTGCCACCCGACAAGACCAGCCGCGCCATCGATGAGTATCTCACTGTGCTTGATGATGCCGCCTTCGGGGCTGCCAGCGAGAAGACGCCGAAATTCCTGTCTGAAACAGACCCGGCCGCGCGCTATCCAAGCGCCCACAATGCCCCGGCCTTATATGGCTATGCAGTCAATTATCTCATCGACAATGATCACGGCGTCATCGTCGATGTCGAGGCCACCACCGCAATCCGACAGGCAGAGGTCGAGGCGGCCAAACGCATGCTGGACCGGGCCGAGGACCGCCATGGTCTCTATCCCGAACGCCTCGCTGGCGACACAGGCTATGGCTCAGGCCCCATGCTGGAATGGCTGGTGGAAGAGAAAGGCATCGAGCCGCACATCCCGGTCTTCGACAAGGGCGAGCGCACCGACGGCACCTTCTCGCGCTCGGACTTCACCTATGACCATGAAGCCGACCAATACACCTGTCCGGCCGGCAAGCACCTCAAACAGTTCAACCGCAACTACAAGACACCCCGCTCCGGCGTCACCAAGGATGGCCAGCGCCTCTACCGGGCGAAGAAAGCCGACTGTGATGTCTGCCCGCTCAAGGACAGAGCTGTCCCGGCCAGCCGCACCGCAAGATCGCGCGATCCATCTATGAAGGCGCACGGACAGTGGCGCGCGACATCGCCAGGACTGACGCCTATGTCACCTCAAGGCGTGAGCGAAAGAAGGTGGAGATGCTGTTCGCCCATCTAAAACGCATTCTCGGCCTCACCAAACTCCGCCTCAGAGGCCCAAACGGTGCCCGAGACGAGTTCCATCTCGCCGCCACAGCCCAGAACCTCCGCAAGCTCGCCAAGCTGATGCCGGAGCCGGCCTGACAAACCCGGACTGGCCCTTCAGCCCGATCATCACGCCAAGTCTTCAGGCGAGTTTTTCAACACAATCGGCGACTACCTGCCGTTCCAAGCAAGCTTGGGTCTTAAGCAGCCCCAGCCTCGACCAGCTCAAGCGCAGGCTTGGCCGCTTCGACATTCGCCACCACCGGCAGCCAACAGGTCACGATCGTACCGCCTTCGGGGTTTTCCTTGATGCCGACATTGCCGCCGTGCAGGTCGATGAAGCGGTGCACGAGGGCGAGGCCGAGGCCAGCGCCGCGCTGGTCACCGCTGGTGAAGCTGTCGAAGCTGGTCGCGCGCGCTTCAGGGTCCATGCCCTTGCCCGTATCCGTGACCGTGATCGTTGCCATCTCGCCGACGCGCTGGGCCGACACCGTGATCTCACCGCCGGCCTCGGTGAAGCGCAAAGCGTTTGAGACGAGGTTGAAAAGCACCTGGCGCAGGCGATGCTCATCGGCGCGGATCATGCCGAGATTGTCGCCAAGCTCGGCGTGGACATGCACCTGCGTGTCTGATGCCTTGGTAACGACCATTTCCACAGAGTCTTCCACAAGCTGGCCGAGTGGCACGTCCGACAGGTCGAGGTCGAGACGGCCTGCCTCGATCATGGCCAGGTCGAGGATGTTCTCGATCAGCTTGGAGAGGTGGTCCGAGGCCTGAAGAATGGCTGACACATAATCGGCCTGGCGCTCGGTCAGGTCGCCATGGCGCTGGCTTTCGAGGAATTCGGCATAGCCGAGGATCGTCGTCAGCGGGCTGCGCAACTGGTAGCTCACATTCTGCACGAACTCGGTCTTCAGGCGGTCTGCTGCCTCGAAGGCTTCGGCGCGCTCGCGCAGGGCCGTCTCCACCCGGCGCGTGGCCGTCACATCTGCCATGGCGATCAACGTGTTCCCATCCGGCAGCGGGTGGGTCAGGTAGGTCAGGATCGAGCCGTCTGAGCGCTTCATTTCGCCCGTGGTGGCCTGGCGCGCCTTGGCGCTCGGATCGGTGATGTGGCCCTTGATCTCGTCCCAGGTGGCCGTGTCGTGGAAGAGCGGCAGGCACGCCTCTATGACGGCGGAATAATCCGGCTCGTTTTTCAGCTCCTCCGGGTCGAGCTTCCACATCTCTGCCAGGGCGTGGTTCCAGAGCTTCAGGCGGCCGTCACTGCCGAACACGGCGCAGGCCTCGTGGAGGCTGTCGAGGGTTGACGTCTGGGTCTTGGCCATCGCCTTGAACTGGGTCTTCAGGTCCAGCTCGGTGGTGATGTCCTTGAACAGGAGCAGCAGCCCGCCCATCGGGTGGCGCTGGCGCGTCACGCTGAGTGTTTTTTTGCCGGGCAAGGACCAGGTGTCTTCCTCCACACCCGAAATATCGAGGTAGTAAGAGAGCTCATCAGCGCGCCAGGCGGCATAGTCGGTGCGCGCTGGCAGCTTGCGCTGCTCGCGCAGCCGGTCGAG
>JBCBGD010000020.1:0-18186 GCA_038527085.1 Pseudomonadota bacterium
CATGGCTTGATTTTTGGCTGGACTGAAGCCGTCGAGGAACCAGGCATCGGCCGTGAACTGCGCCTGCGGAAGGGCGTCTGCGATGTCGTCGATGTGCAGGGTCAGCGTGATGCGGTCGTCGGGCCAGACAAGCTGGCGTACGCCTCTTGCCCGGTGTGGCCAGCGCGCCAGCAATTGCGCGCTCAGCTCGCCAAGCTCCGGCCATGCTGCGAGCGCCCGTGCCGCATCCTCCTTGTGCAGAGGAAAGCCCTCAAAGCTGACGAAATGGAGCCAGCCCTCAGGGCGGCGGGGCGAGCGTTTCCAAAGGTCCCACGCGGCGAGAAAATTCAGTCCCGTACCGAATCCCGTCTCGGCGATGGTGAAGGTGTCGGTGTCTGTCCAGCGCTCAGGCAGGCCGCAGCCTAACAGGAAAACGGCCCGGGATTCCTCCAAACCATCAGCCGTGGAGAAATAGACATCGTCAAAGCCGCGCGCGACAGGCGTGCCGTCGGGTTTCCAGTCGAGATCGGGGGCGGGGGGCAACCGGGACATGGGATGGGACGTAATGACAACAGGCCGCT
This sequence comes from Pseudomonadota bacterium, assembly GCA_038527085.1. Lineage (GTDB taxonomy): Bacteria > Pseudomonadota > Alphaproteobacteria > Caulobacterales > Hyphomonadaceae > UBA5336. The sequence continues at coordinate 561 of JBCBGD010000020.1, forward strand.
TTGCCAAAGGCGGCGGCAACATAGGTGGACCCCATGGACGATTTATTTCCCGATCTCGACGCTGTTTCATTCGAACCCACCCGCGTGGCAGGGCTCACCCGGCTGGACACGTTCCAGTCGAAAATGGGCCGCCACTATGCCAGCGAGCGCAATAGCGACTATGGCCCCGGCGACCGGACAAATGTGTCCGTACTCTCGCCTTGGGTGCGCACGCGAACGCTCCTGGAAGAAGAACTCACTCGCGCTGCGCTGGAGAAATACGCCCTGAGCACCGCGGAGAAGTTCGTGCAGGAGGTCTGCTGGCGGACCTATTTCAAAGGCTGGCTGGAGCACCGCCCGGGCGTGTGGACTGCTTACGAGCGCGAGCGTGATCGACAGTTCGAGCTCATGGAGCAGAATGCGGGCTTGCGCACGGCCTGGACAGAGGCCGTGGAAGGGCGCACGGGAATCGATTGCTTCGATGCATGGGCGCGCGAACTCGTCGAGACGGGATACCTGCACAACCATGCCAGGATGTGGTTTGCCTCAATCTGGCTGTTCACACTGAAATTACCGCTCGAACTCGGCGCAGACTTCTTCCTGCGAAACCTGATGGATGGCGACGCAGCCTCAAACACCTGCAGCTGGCGCTGGGTCGGGGGGCTGCATACGCCCGGAAAAACCTATCTGGCCCGGCGTTCAAACATTCGAAAATACACTGATGGGCGATTCGACCCCGAGGGGCTGGCCAGTGAGGCGCCGCCCGTGGACGGATTTGAAAACCCGTCCATAGGAACGCTGCTAGGCGGTGATGCCTGGCCAGAGGGCGATGTGGCGCTGTTGCTGACAGAAGAGGACATGAATGGCGAGACGCTTCGGCCTGCTGGCGCTACGATCAAGGCGATTGCGGGCGCCACATTTGCCGAAGCACGCTCCCCACACGGCGCGGGCGAGGCGGCCAAGGCGTTTGTCGAGGGCGCGATGGAGGACGCCTTGTCCCGCGCCAGCGAAAAGCATAGCGCCGAGGCGATGCCCCTGTCGGGAGGCGAGGCTTTTATACCCGCAGCCGTCGACTGGGCCCGCGCCAGCGGGGCACCTGTGGTGATTACAGGCTTTGCGCCGACGGGCTGGGTGCGCCCGCATCTGGATGAGCTGCGCAGCGCCCTCGCAGACCATGATATCCAGTTACGCTATCTGCAGCGCGACTGGGACGCTGCCTTCTGGCCCTTTGCCAAGAAGGGTTTCTTCGGTTTGAAGAAAAAGATCCCATCTGTCCTCGCGGAGCTTGGATTGCCGGTTTAAGGACAGCGCATGGCAGAGATCGAGATCACCCGCGAAGATGGCGAAACGGGCGGACGCTGGGTTGCCAAGGCCAATGGCCAGGAGGCCGAGATGACCTACTCCAAGGCAGGACCCAGCCGCATCATCATCGACCATACAGGCGTGCCAGATGGCATGCGTGGAATGAAGGCGGGCCAGAAGCTGGTCGAAGCCGCCGTGGTAGCGGCCCGCGAAGAGGGCTTCAAGATCATCCCGCTTTGCCCGTTCGCCAAGGCGACGCTGGAGAAACATCCGGAGTGGCAGGACGTGGTGCAATGACGGACATTGCGCTGAAGGATGAGGACGGGCGGCTGAAGGCGCAGCTGGACGGCGAAACCCTGTTCATTCGATATGGCTGGGCCAGTGACGGCGTCATGCGTGTCGACCATGTGGAAGTGCCCGCTGCGCTGGGCGGACGTGGCCTTGGCACGGCGTTGGTCGGCGCGCTGGTGGAAAAGGCCCGGGCTGAGGGCTTCAAGCTCCTTCCAGTTTGCGGATTTGCCCGCCACCAGCTTCAGAAACACGCTGACTGGCAGGATGTGCTGGCGTGAACAGACTTCCCTTCTGGAAAACCAAGTCGCTCGCCGAGATGAACTCTGAGGAGTGGGAAAGCCTCTGCGATGGCTGTGCGAAGTGTTGCCTCCTGAAGCTTGAGGATGAGGACACCGGCGAGATCGCCTACACCCGCCTGCACTGCCGCCTGCTCGACTCCGAAACCTGCCGCTGCGGCGACTATGCCAATCGCAAGGCGAAGGTGCCTGACTGTGTGCAGCTGACGCCTGAGAAGATCGACCAGATCAAGTGGATGCCGCGCACCTGCGCCTATCGCCTTGTGGCCGAGGGCCAGGACCTGCCCGATTGGCACCATCTGGTGTGCGGCGATCGCGAGCGCATCCACCGCGAGGGCCACTCCATCATGGGGCGCGTGCAAAGCGAAGACGCCGTCCTTGAGGAAGACCAGATCGACTGGATCGTCGATTGGAAGGGCAATGCGCCGTAAAAAAAGACCCCCGCTCATTTCGAGCAGGGGCCAAGGGGCCGGCGGACTATCCGCCGGCTTTGGTTTGGACGTTTAGAACGCGCCGCCGCAGTTGCAGCCCGTTCCGATATTGATGATGATCTGCTGTGCGCGGTTGGTTTCGACGCGAACCGGATTGGTCACGGTCTCGACCTGTGGGCGCACCCTGCGAACCGTGACGGGCTGCACCATGGTGCGCACGATCGGCTGGTAGATGTCACGCTGGGTAACGGCCTCGAATGTCGTCTCGGTGACGTCTTCGCGGCGGTTTTCGGTGACCTGCGGGATGTAGTTCACGACCGTTTCAGGCACCGTGACGGCTTCCACGATCACAGGCAGCGTCTCGGTCTCAAAGCGCGTGTCTTGCGTGATGGTCTCGGACTGGGGACGCAGGATGCGGCGCGTGATCGGCTGCACATTGGTCACCACGACGGGTTGGATCACGTTGCGGGTGATCTGATCGATGTAGACGTCCTCGACTTCATACACTGTGCGCTCGGTCACCTGTTCGATGACATTCTCCACCATCGCAGGTGCGGCTTCCTCGTCGATACGGGTCGGCAGGATTTCTTCCTCGAAGATGGTGTCGCGCGTGATGGTTTCCGTCGTCGGGCGCAGGATGCGGCGCTCGATCGGCTGGATGATGGTGCGCTCGAGCGGCTGGTACACGTTGCGCTCGGACACATAGTCGATGACGCGCTCGGTCACTTCTTCCACGCGGTTTTCAGTAACCTGAGGCTGGAAGTTTTCCTGCAGCGCGGGAACTGGATCCTCTTCGACGATTGTCGGAAGGATGTTTTCCTCATAGCGCGTTGGCGCGGTCACGGTTTCGGTCCGTGGGCGGACAATGCGGCGTTGCACAGGAACCACCGTGACGCGTTCGATCGGCTGGATCACATCGCGCTGGACGACCACGTCGTAGAACTCTTCGGTGACCTCTTCGCGGGTCTCGGTCCGCTCCTGGGGAATGACGTTCTCGATGACGGCGGGGACGGGATCTTCCTGCACGATGACCGGGAGGATCTCTTCCTCAAAGCGTGTCGGCTCGGTGACGTCTTCCACGCGGCCCTGCAGCATCTGGCGCTCGATCGGCTGAACGATGGTGCGCTCGAGTGGCTGGATGACGGTGCGGCTTGTCAGGGCGTCGAAGAATTCTTCGGTCACCTCTTCGCGGCGCTCGGTCGACACCTGCTCCTGAACCGGCTCGCAGCAGACTTGAGTCTCGACAGCTTCTTGCGAGCCGCCCAAATAGTTAAATTCTGCCGTGTCACGCGACACCATCACGCCGGCGGCGCGCGAGCGCTCCAGCAGGTCTTGAATTTCAGCTTCTGACAGAGCGCGTTCTGCCGATTGAGCATTCGCAGTCAGCGGAAGTGCAAGAGCAAGCACCGCGCCGACGAGGACACCCTTCCCAACGATTTTCATACCAAACCCCTTGGCTTTACTAAGTTTTTTGCCCAGACCCTCCCAAGGAGAACCAGGTGAACAACCGGCGGAACTTCGCACAGCTAAAGGTGGTATACGCAGCAAAAACAGCGCCCTAAAGCGCTTTCCCCAAGCGGGTGAGAAGTTTTTGCAGTTGTGCCCTTGGCATGATTTTGAGCGGTTGGGACCTGTATTATGGTTAACAGTATGGCTGCAATGTCATCGGTGCTGGTCACTTTCAAACAACACTGCGTTTTGCTGCTGATGACTTGGTATGACTGGGTCTGACTGTTTTGCTCCAGAATGGGATTGGCGCTCAGCAATGCGCCGGTGTCGCTTCGCGCGGCAGGGGAAAATCCGCCAAAGAACGAAAAAGCCCGCCAGTCTTCACACTGGCGGGCCTTCTTGTGAAATTTGGCAACAACCGATCAGGCGGTGGGCGTCGGTCCGACCTCAAGCACGTCTTCGACCGTACGCAGGCCCGGACGCGGGCTGGTCACAAGAACGGCCATGTTCCCGGGAAGGTGTTTGTTGTCGAGCATCTTCTCGTGCGCAGCCGGAATGTCAGCCCACGGAAAGACCTCGGACATGCACGGATCAATCCGCCGGTCGATCACGAGTTGGTTGGCGGCTGACGCCTGCATCAGGTTGGCGAAGTGTGAGCCCTGGACCCGTTTCTGACGCATCCAAAGGAAGCGCGCGTCCATTGTGAGGTTGAAGCCCGTCGTTCCGGCGCAAATCACGACCATGCCGCCGCGTTTAGTGATAAAGACGGACACCGGAAAGGTGCTTTCTCCGGGATGCTCGAAGACGATATCGACGTCTTTCTTGTTGGTGAACTCCCACACCGCTTTGCCGAATTTCCGGCATTCGCGCATATAGTCGCCAAACTCTGGCCCGTTCACCGTCGGTAGCTGTCCCCAGCAATCGAAATTTTTGCGGTTCAGGACGCCTTTCGCGCCCATGGAATAGACAAAATCGAATTTATCATCGTTCGACACTACGCCGATGGCATGGGCGCCTGTCACCGCGCAGAGTTGGACGCCGAAGCTTCCCAGCCCGCCGGATGCGCCCCAGACCAGAACGTTCTGGCCAGGCTTCACGATGTGTGGGCGGTGGCCGAACAACATGCGGTAGGCCGTCGCCAAGGTCAGCGTGTAGCAGGCCGCTTCTTCCCAGGTCAGATGCTTCGGGCGCGGCATGCACTGGCGCGCCTGGACGCGGCAGAACTGGGCAAAAGCGCCATCGGGCGTTTCATAGCCCCAGATGCGCTGGGACTTGGAGTACATGGGGTCGCCGCCATTGCACTCTTCATCGTCGCCATCATCCTGGTTGCAGTGGATCACGACCTCGTCGCCGGGCTTCACGCGGGTGACCTTTCGGCCGACCGCCCAGACGATGCCGGACGCGTCGGAGCCGGCAATGTGATAATCCTCGCCATGGCCATCGAAGGGTGAAATCGGCTCACCGAGCGCTGCCCAGATGCCATTATAGTTCACGCCAGCGGCCATCACGAGTACCAGCACCTCGTCACTGTCGATCTCAGGCACCGGGACCTGTTCGATCTGCATGGCGGTGGCCGGGCGTCCGTGGCGCTCGCGGCGGATGGCCCAGGCGTGCATCATTTTGGGGACGTGAAACTCCGGCGGTACTTCGCCGAGATCATAGATGTCTTTCTGGATGCGGCCCGTGTCGCTATCGGCCATATCAAGTTCCCTCCGAATTCAAGTTCCATCCTGCATTTTGCCTATGATGGAACATCCCAGACCGTCAGACTGATGCACGAATTGTGCAATTGCAAGCAAATTGTTGCGCTGCAACACGGCCGAAAGCCGGTTGCAATGGTTGGGGAGATATGCCCGTCAAAGGATTGGGAAAGGCTGAATCTTCAACATCTGATGAGGAGTGTGGCGTGGCGCTGTGCGAATGGGTCTATCTGGACGGGAAGATTGTGGCGGCCAGCCGCGCCCGGGTTCCCGTGTTTGACCGCGGCCTCCTGTTTGCCCAATCCGTGTACGAAGTGACTGCAGTCGTGCATGGCGCGCTGATTGACGTGCAGGCCCATCTGGAGCGGCTTGAGCGATCATTGACTGGCGTGGACTTGCCCCTGCCGATGAGCCTTGACGAGATTGAAGCGGTTCAGACTGCATTGATCCGCAAGAACGCGCTCAGCCAAGGCGTCATCTATCTTCAAATCACCGCGGGGGACTATCGTGAACGCGATTTCGCGGGCTCGCGCCGCTTGCGGCCGCGGCTTTTCGCGTTTTGCCAGGCGAGACCTCTGATCGACGAGAAGAGCCGCAACGGCGTTGGCGCCATCACTGTGCCTGACACGCGTTGGGCCCGGCGCGACCTGAAAACGACGCAGCTGCTCAGCCAGGTGCTTGCCTACAGGCGCGCCCACGACGCAGACGCTTTCACTGCTATCATGCATGAAGATGGCATGGTGACAGAAGCCGCGTCTGCAAATGTCTGGATCGTGGATCGGGCGGGCGACCTGCAAACCCGGAACCTATCAGCGGCGCTGCTTGGAGGCGTTACGCGCGCTGCAGTCCTGAGATTGGCGGAAATCCCTGTGCGCGAATTGGCCTTTTCCCTCGATGACTTGCGAGCGGCAAACGAGGTATTCCTCTCCTCATCCGGCGGGATGATCTTGCCGGTGACTCAGATTGATGCGGCACCAGTGGGCACTGGAAAGCCTGGTCCTGTGACACGCAACATCCAGCGGGCCTACTATCAGGCTGTTGGCTTTGATGTTGCGGCAGATGCGCCTTGGGCGCTGCCATGACCGACCACATCGAAACGCCCGACGGTCGGTACTTTGTTGCCAAGGGGCGACTCTGGCGGAAATCCGATCCTAGCCTTTCCAAAGACAAGCGACAGGCGCTGGTGAATGATCTGATGGCCGCGCGGCGGGCGGTGGCACAGGCTGAGACCGAGGTTGAGGAAAAGGCAGCGCGCCAGCGCGTAGATGAAGCCAAGCGCGGCCTTGGCGAACGCGGTCCAGTCTGGTGGTCTGATGATTCGCCAGACGAAATGCGGACGGCACCCTGGAATTCCAGCTACGCCGAATGGTGGGATGAATTGAGTGAGGCGACAAAAGACAAGGCGCGCGGCTAGGCGTTCAAGGTAATGGTCGGCCGATTGGCCACTCTCCTGTCCCGCTTGCAAAATTGGCCTATTTCATGCTGCATCGCAGCGATGCAGTTTTGGAGGGCCCCATGGCAGACACTGAAACCCCGTTCCAGCATGCTCCAGACCGGCCCTGGATTTTCCGCACCTATGCCGGGCACTCCACGGCAGAAAAGTCCAACGCCCTCTATCGCGGAAACCTTGCCAAGGGGCAGACCGGCCTCTCAATCGCGTTCGACCTGCCTACACAAACGGCGTTTGACAGCGACCATATCTTGTCGAAGGGCGAGGTCGGCAAAGTCGGTGTGCCTGTCTCGCATCTGGGCGACATGCGCACCCTGTTCGACCAGCTCCCGCTGGAGGAAATGAACACCTCCATGACGATCAATGCGCCGGCGGCCTGGCTCCTTGCCATGTATGTGGCGCTGGCCGATGAGCGCGGCGATGACCGCAAGAAGCTGCGCGGCACGACCCAGAACGACATCATCAAGGAGTATCTCTCGCGCGGCACCTATGTATTCCCGCCAGACCCAAGCATGCGCCTGATCGGGGATATGATCGCCTGGTGCTACACGGAAGTTCCCAAGTGGAACCCGATGAATGTCTGCTCCTATCACTTGCAGGAAGCCGGCGCGACGCCGGAGCAAGAGCTGGCCTACGCGTTGGCCACGGCCATTGCTGTGCTCGACACGGTCAAGGCGGGTGGACAGGTGCCCGAAGAAGACTTCCCGATCGTCTTTGGCCGGATCAGTTTCTTTGTGAATGCGGGTGTGCGGTTCGTCACGGAGCTCTGCAAGATGCGCGCTTTCGTGGACCTTTGGGAAGAGATCGGCCGTGAGCGCTATGGCGTGACGGATGCCAAGGCCCTGCGCTTCCGCTACGGGGTTCAGGTCAACAGCCTTGGCCTGACGGAGCCCCAACCGGAAAACAATGTCTACCGTATATTGATTGAAGCCCTGGCCGTCACGCTGTCCAAGCGGGCGCGCTGCCGCGCCCTGCAGCTTCCTGCTTGGAACGAGGCCATGGGCCTGCCCCGTCCTTGGGACCAGCAATGGTCGCTTCGCCTACAGCAAATTCTGGCATTCGAGACGGATCTCCTCGAGTTCGAGGACCTGTTCGATGGCTCCCACGTGGTCGAGGGCAAGACCGAAGAACTCAAAGGATTTGCCCGTGAAGAACTGGCGACCATTGATGGGCGCGGCGGCGCGACGAATTCCATCGACTATATGAAAGAGCAGCTTGTCAGCTCGCATATGAAACGCGTGCGCGGCATTGAAACCGATACGCAGGTCGTCGTCGGGGTGAACAAATACACCACAACAGAGGAAAGCCCCCTCAGCGCAGGCGAAGACGCCATCCAGACGGTCGATCCGGCCGTCGAGAACGCCCAGATCCGCGCCTTGCAGGCCTGGCGCGCGGGGCGCGATCAAGGCGAGGCTGATAACGCCATCCGCACACTGAAAGAAGCTGCCTCGCAGGGCGCGAATATCATGGAGCCGTCCATCGCCTGTGCAAAGGCCGGCGTGACGACAGGCGAATGGGGCGGCGCTCTACGCGAAGTGTTCGGGGAATATCGCGGCCCAACCGGCGTGGCGCTGGTGGTTGATACTGGCGGTGATGAAGACATGGAGGCGGTGAAGGGTCGGGTCGATGATTTGTCTGACAAGCTCGGTCGCCGGCTGACCTATGTGCTCGGCAAACCTGGCCTTGATGGGCACTCAAACGGCGCAGAACAGATCGCCGCACGCGCCAGGGCGGTCGGCATGGACGTTGTCTATGACGGCATCCGCTTCACGCCGGAAGATATCGTCGCACAGGCAAAACGTGCAGAGGCCCACGTCCTGGGCCTGTCGATCCTCTCGGGCAGCCATCTTGACCTCGTGCGCGAGACCATTGCGGAAATGCGCAAGGCGGGGGTCGACAACATCCCGCTCGTAGTCGGCGGGATCATTCCGCCTGAGGACGAAATGGCACTCAGGCAAATGGGCGTTGCGCGAGTCTACACGCCGAAGGACTTCAAGATTACCGGCATTATGGGAGATGTGGTCGAGCTGGCTGAAACCGCCTGGCTGACGCCTGCGGAATGAGTTGCTGAACGCTTTGTAAACCCAATTTTGCGACTCTGCGCGCCTAGGCAACCACTGCGAGCGCGCTCAATGTCCCATCCGTCCCTCTATGACGAGTTGCGTAGAGTGAGCGTTTCCATCGGCCGCGAGCCCCTTCTTGTTCAGGGCGGTGGCGGCAATTCCTCGGTCAAGGCCCTCGGCAGGCTCCTTGTGAAAGCTTCCGGTCACTGGTTGGCGGATGCTGACAGGACAGACATGTTTGCTGTTCTGGACCTGCAGGAGGCAAAGAAGCTCGCAATGGCGGGAGCTGCGGATTTTTCCCCCGCAGTGCGTGGGGACACGTCCCTGAAGCCCTCCATCGAGACGGCCATGCATGCGTTGATGCCCCAGCGGTGCGTCATCCATGCCCATCCGATTGGCGTGATCGTCCGTACCCTGATTGGAGAAGACTGCGGCAACGCTCCAATGCTGCCGTATACAAAGCCGGGCCAACCACTGGCGCAGGCACTCAAAGCGCTTCTGGATCGCCGTCCTTTGAAATATGTGGTGCTGGCCAATCATGGGATCATTGTTGGTGGGAAGCGCCCTTCACAGACAGAAGCGCGTTTGCGCGGAATCTGCGAAGCGCTCGATATGCCGCCTCGCGCCTTGGAGGCGATTTCGCCGGACTGTCCGGAGCTGCCAGGCTATAAGCGCTTCGACCATCCCCTGGCCTCTGCCCTGGCCTGCGACGAGACCGCGGTCGCCGCGTTGACCTCCGGCGCGCTGGTGCCTGATCAGGTGGTGTACCTCGGCGGCGCAGGGGCCTTGGCCAAGACGGTCTATGCCGTGCCAAAGGCTCTTGCAGAGTTCGGCGAAGCCACAGGTACTCTGCCAGGCCTGCTCGTGCTTGAAGGCCACAGCCTTTACTTGCGTGACGGACTTCGCGGCGGCGCCATGGCTTTGACCGAGATGCTCATTCAGATTGCCTTGCGAATACCCGAGGGGCGGTCGGTGCGCACCCTGGCGCGCAAGGATGAAGCAGACCTGCGCAACTGGGGCGCCGAAGCCCACCGCAAGATCGTGGATGCGACGCGCACCGAAAATCCCTTGGCAAAGAGCCTGGCCGTATGACCCTCAGTCCACTGATTATTGTTCCGATGTCCGGCTTCGGTGAACGGTTTCGCCGTGCCGGATACTCGCTGCCCAAGCCGTTAATCCCCGTCGATGGAAAGCCGATCATCGCACATGTGATCGACATGTTTCCCGGTGCGGAGGACTTTGTCTTCATCTGCAATGAGGACCACCTCGCCAATCCCGAATACCGCATGGCGGAAACCCTGCGCCGGTATTGTCCAACCGGACGCATTGTGGGCATCGGTGCGCACAAGCTCGGCCCGACCAACGCCGTCCTTCAGGCCGCAGATCACATTGATCCCATCAGGCCTGTGATCATCAATTATTGCGATTTCACGTGTTACTGGGACTACAATGAGTTTTTGTCCTTCCTGGGCGAGACCAAATGCGACGGCGCGATCCCTGCCTATCGCGGCTTCCACCCCCATTCGATTGGCTCGACCTTTTACGCCTATGTGAAGGAATCCGGCTTGTGGATGGATGACATCCAGGAAAAACAGCCGTGGACGGACGACCCGATATCCGAATACGCCTCGTCCGGCACATACTATTTCAAATCGGGCGAGTTGTGCCTGTCGGCCCTTCGCGCCCAGATGGCCATGGATCTGTCCGTGGGCGGAGAATACTACGTGTCGCTCGCTTACAAGGTCTTGCAAGCTGCTGGCGCGCGTACAGCGGTCTACGAGCTTCAGCATTTCATGCAGTGGGGCACGCCCGCCGACCTTGAGGAATACCTCAGCTGGTCGGCTTGTTTCCGCCGTCTGTTGCTCGATAGCGGGGCTCGTACGCAGCAGTCGGGCGCCGTGATGGTGCCGATGGCGGGGCTGGGCTCCAGATTCTCGAAGGCGAGATACGCCACGCCGAAGCCGCTTATTCAGGTCTCCGGCCGGCCCATGGTTATTCAGGCCGCGCGCGACCTTCCAGACGCGCCTGTCACCCGTTTCGTATTGCGGGAAGACCTGCCCTCGCTTGATGAAATCCAGCGAAAGCTGCGTACCTCTTTCGTCGAAGCTAGCCCACTCATTCTTGAAGGGGTCACCGAAGGCCAGGCGATCACCTGTGTGGAAGGGCTCAAGGATCTGGATGCCGGCAAGCCCCTGACGATCGGTGCCTGCGACAATGGCATGCTCTACGATTCATCAGCGTTCGAAGCCCTCATGGGCGAGGATGGGCCCGATGTGATTGTTTGGACGGTCCGTGGACATACGGATGGGCGTCGTCGGCCCGAGCAGTTCGGCTGGTGCGATGTGGATGAGGAGGGGCGCGTCACCGCCATGCGCGTGAAACAGTCTCCGGATGATCCGTCCACGGCGCCAATGGTCACCGGTACCTTTACCTTCAGGCGGGCAAGTGATTTCGGGCGCTGCGCCGCGCGACTTGTTGAGCGGAACGGCCGTGTGAATGGCGAGTTTTATGTCGACAGCCTGATTGAGGATGCGATCGCCCTGGGGCTCGACGTGCGCATCTTCGACATCGACCACTACATCGGCTGGGGCACGCCGAACGACCTGATGACATTCCAATACTGGCAGTCCTGCTTTCACAAGTGGCGCAGCCATCCTTATTCGATTTCCAAGGACAAGCGCGTTCCCTCTGCTTCACTCGATCGGGTCTTGCGCAGCGCGGCGCACGTCTCACCACGACTTCCAGATGGCGTTCGTGCGGAAAAACCTGCCAAACAGAGACGCGCATCCTTCCAGCCCAAGCCATTCCTGAACCGCTTCCTGAAGCGTGCCTGATGCGGCCTACTGGTAGCTCGCCAGCACCCGGTCCAGGGTGCGCTCAAGGTCCTGCAGGGTCGAGACCTGAGCCATGGAGTGGCAGTGGGGCCGAAACCTTGGCAGTTCGCTGTCACCTGTGCCCCACATGGTTTCCGGCTCTGGGCTCAGCCAGATGGTGCGCTTGGCGCGCGCCGTCAGGTCACGGAACAAGTCGACCCTTGGATCGCCATGGTTTGAGCGTCCGTCTCCAAGGACGATCAGCGTGGTTTTCCGATCCACCAGTGAGCCAGAATTCATGCTGAAATCGCTCAGCGACTGTCCGTAGTCGGTCGAGGACATGCCGTAGGTGCGCAGGATATCTTCCATCGCGCTTTCGAAACTTTCCGTGTCCAGCTGATCTGTAACCTCGCCCAATCGGCCGGAAAACGCGAACGCGCGAAAATCGTCAATCGCATCGCCCAGCGAATGCACCAGCAGAAGCAGAAAGCGCACGTAACGAGCCACCGATCCGGACACGTCGCACAGGACAAAGACTTTCGGTCGATCGCGCAGCTTCTGTTTCCAATGAAGCTGGAACGGGACGCCATCCAGGCCGGCATTGGTGCGCAGCGTGCGGCGCACATCCAGCGTGCCGACATTCCGCCGCCGCCTGCGCTTGGAATGTTTCGTGGCGAGGCGTTTTGCCACCTTCTGCACCAGCGAGCGCATGCGGGCATAATCGGCGCGGTCCAGTGCGCCGATCGGCTTCTTCGTCAGCACGTCCTCGCGAAACGCTTGTGTCGCGCCTGTGCCAAACACCTCAAACTGGCGCTCCACATGGGAGCGGGCGCGCGCGAGCATCATCCTGCGCGCGTCCATCATGGCCTCAGCTTCTGCGTCGGCCTCGGGCGTGCGTTGCTTTAGCCGGTCCAGGAGGTCTGCTTCAAGAGCCTCCGCCCCGAGTTCCTTCAGCATCTGCTGGGCGAAATAGGCGGTTTGCGTGGAGAAACGGATGTTTTCAGCGCCCACGGCGCGGCCGGCGCGTTCCATGGCGGCCTCGATGGCGCTGTCATCGCCCGATTGGGCCAGTTCCATCAGGTCATCGGATTGCGGGGCTTCGTCGGAGGGTTGCGGATCGCCTTTGTCGGGCTCGTTTCGCGTCTCAGAAGGACGCCTTGAGAAATACAGATCGAACAGTCTATCGAAGGCCGCATCCTCGTCTGCCGATTTGGCAAGGGTGGGTCGAAGGGCCGATTTCAATGCGGTCTTGTCAGCATATCCGACCGCTGACATGGCGCCCGCTGCATCAATGGCTTCTGCTGGCGAGACCGACACATCCATGGTGCGCAGGGCACGGATGAAATCGGTCAGAGTGCGCGTGGCGCTCACGCGCCGCCTCCCACGTCCTTCGCAGCGCGCGTGAGGGCAGTGATCTGTGGGCTGACGGCGTCGATATCGCTCTCATATTTGAGCAGGACATTGAGGGTCTGGCGCACCGTCGCCTCGCCCAGCGCCTCCACATGCAGGAGCGTCAGCGCTCGCGCCCAGTCGACTGTCTCGGAGATGGAGGGCCGCTTTCGCAGGTCCTCGTCACGCAGCGCCTGCACGAACGCGACGAGCTGGGCCAGCAGTTTGTCTTCGACATCAGGTACACGCGCGGCGACGATCTGGCGCTCGCGCTCTGCATCGGGAAAGCCGATGAACAGGTGCAGGCAGCGCCGCTTCAGCGCATCGCCGAGTTCACGCACGGCATTTGAGGTCAGGATGACCAGTGGCGGCACTTTCGCACGCAACGTGCCGATTTCGGGCACCGTGACCTGGTAGTCGGACAACACCTCCAAGAGAAACGCTTCAAATGCCTCGTCGGACTTGTCGATCTCATCGATCAGCAGGACGGACCCGCCATCCTGCTGCATAGCCGTGAGAAGAGGCCGCGGCTCAAGAAAATCCATGGAGAAGAAGAGGTCTTCGAAGGTGCCGAGCTTTTCGGTCAGTCTTTCAAGGTCGCCGCCACCGAGCACCTCATTGAGACGGTCCTTCAGGATCTGGGTATAGAGCAGCTGCTTGCCGTATTTCCATTCATACAGCGCCTTGCCCTCGTCGAGCCCCTCATAACACTGCAGCCTGGCCAGGGGCACATCTAGGAACCTCGCCATGGATTGGGCGAGGTCGGTCTTGCCGACGCCGGCCGGTCCTTCGATCAGGACAGGTTTGCGCAGCTTATGCGCCAGGAAAACGGCCATGGAGATGTCAGGCGTGGAAATATAGCCAACGCTGGCGAGCGCTTCGGTGATCGCCTCAGGCGAGGTCAGGCCTGCATAGTCTTCTGCGCTCATAAATGTGCCTCCAGGACCCTAGGCGTAAGTCAGCCAGCATGGGCGAGCAAGTTTGCCCTAGGGTCACGCGCGGGAGAGGGCGCGGGCCACAGGCGCAAAGGATGTGCGGTGGAGCGGGCAAGGGCCAAGCCGCGAAAGGGCCTCTGCGTGGGCGGCGGTTCCGTATCCCTTGTGCTTGTCAAAGCCGTAGCCCGCATAGCGCTTTGCGGCCTTGGCCATGAACGCATCTCGCGCGGTTTTCGCCAGGATCGAAGCGGCAGAAATGCAAGCTTCGGTCTGATCACCCTTCACGATGGTACGGGCGGGACACGGCAGGCCAGACGGCTCGTCGTTGCCGTCGATCAGAAGCTCAGTTGGCGCTTGGCCCATCGCACCAATGGCGCGCCGCATGGCCAAATGGGTCGCCTGGCGGATGTTTTGCGCGTCGATCTCTTCCGCGCTCGCCCAGCCCAGGCCGAAACACAGGGCGTGCGCCTTGATATCCTCGGCGAGCGCCATGCGTTTCTTCTCCGACAATGCCTTGGAGTCCGCCAACCCGGCTATTGGGCGGTCTGGATCAAGAATGACGGCGCCCGCACAAACAGGCCCGGCCCAGGGCCCACGCCCTGCCTCGTCGACCCCGCAGATCAGTGTTAGGGATGTCATGAATGAAACACTGAGCGGATTCGCAGGAGAAACGCCATGGCAGAGGCTCAAGCCATCACCCTTCGCGCCACGGGCGGCCCCGCGGCGCTCGAGTTCGGTCCTTTGGAGCTGCCTGAGCTCAAGGGCGGACAGGCCCGAATCCGCGTCGAGGCTGCCGGACTCAACTTCATCGACATCTATCACAGGACAGGGCTTTACCCCGTGCCGCTGCCATTTGTGCCCGGCGTGGAAGCGGTTGGAACGGTCGAGGCGGTCGGGCCGGGTGTGGAATCCGTCTCGGTGGGCGACCGCGTCGGTCATGTCGGCGCGGGCGGCTATGCCACGCATCTCAATGCGCCCGCAGACCGGCTCGTGCCTCTTCCTGACTCGGTCGATTTCGACACCGCTGCGGCGATCCTGCTCAAGGGCATGACCGCCTGGATGCTGCTGTTTGAGGTGCGCCGCGCCATGCCCGGCGAGACCGCACTGATCTGGGCACCTGTTGGCGGGGTCGGCTCGCTGCTTGTGCCGTGGGCGCGCAGCCTCGGCGTCGACGTGCTCGCGGTGACGTCATCCGAGGAGAAGGCCGAAACCGCCCGTGCGCTTGGTGCGAACGAAGTGGCATTCCGCGACAAGGACGTCGCTGCTGCC
The DNA here is from genome assembly GCA_038527085.1 of Pseudomonadota bacterium. Classification (GTDB taxonomy): domain Bacteria; phylum Pseudomonadota; class Alphaproteobacteria; order Caulobacterales; family Hyphomonadaceae; genus UBA5336. The sequence goes on from JBCBGD010000020.1 coordinate 15,928, forward strand.
GCGCGGGCGTTTACGGGCGGCGCAGGTGTGGATGTGGCTTATGACAGCGTCGGCAAGTCGAGCCAGGAGGCGAGCTTGAACAGTCTCAAGCCGCGGGGCTGGTGGATCAGCTATGGCAATGCGTCAGGCCCGGCCGCGGCTGTCGACCCTGGCCGCCTTGGCCAGTTGGGATCGCTGATCATGACGCGGCCTGCCCTGTTCAGCTACATCGACACCCGCGACGCGCTGCTGCGCGGCGCTTCAGCCGTGTTTGGCGCGCTGGCGGCCGGCACACTGGCGCCGCGCATTGAGGCAACTTTTCCTCTCAGTGAAGCGGCAGAGGCGCAATCGCTGCTCGAGTCAGGCCGCACGCAGGGCGCGCTCCTGCTCAAACCGAACGCCTAGGGCGTCTGAGTGGACCCCTCCGACGCCCTCTGATCGTGCGCAAGTACAGCCATTGCCGGATATTCGGCTTCGAGCAGCAGGGCCGGATCAATATAGAAATCACCGCCGCGATCTTCGCTCGTCGTATCGCGCCATTTCACCGCCCAGTGCAGGTGCGGCCCTGTCGTCCTGCCTGTGTTCCCTGTCGCGCCGATCGTGTCACCCGCGGCGACCACGTCTCCCACCGACACATCGATCTCAGAAAGGTGCATGAACACCGACACCAAGCCATGGCCATGGTCGAGGAAGATCGTGCCGCCCTCATAGTAGAGATCGAGATCGGCCAGCGTGACCGTTCCGCCTGCTGGCGCGATCAGAGTCGTGCCCACAGGCGTTGCGATGTCATAGCCGCGATGGATCGAAACCTTATCACAGGGCTCGCCCGTCACTGCGCTCAAGCCGATGTACTTCCGCGATGGCCCGAAGGGCGAGCTGGCGGGGCCCTCGGCGGGTCGCAGGAAACCGTTCGCCCAATCATTTCCAGCGTGAAATGTCGAAAATGCAGCCTGTTTCGTCACCCAGCTCTCACCAGCATGGGCCTTCTGTTCAGGCGTGCGCGCGTCCACCTTGTCGCAATCGAGCCCCTCAATGACCCGGAAGGGATCATCGCGCGGAGCAATTTCCAGCTCGATCACGTCGTCACGGCTCGGCCCCAGCACGGAAACCAGTGCGGGACTGCTCGCATCGCGCGTGATGCCGAACACAGCCAGACCATCATCGCCGACACGCTGCGCGGTCCCATCATAGGCAATTGTCGCGCCAGGTTGCGCCGTGCAGACGATCAGACCGCCCTGGCTCAACGCTCCGGCACAGGCAGGCTCCGGGGACGGCGCCATGGATGCAGCGCCGGCTGTCCAGAAGCCGAGCCAGGTCAGAAGGACGCCGAACACCATGTCCTGGATCATCACGTGGATCAGTCTCCGTTTTGCCCGGACATGCGCTTGCCGGCCGCCTCTGCGTCCGCATAAGCTTCCTGAAGATCCACGCTCCAGTAGCGCAGGGCTTGCAGCGGAATCTTGCGTCCCGTGACGGCGCAGACGACGAAATCGCCGGGCTCCAGCACCTGAAGGTCACCATCAAGGTATCGCACTCTGGCCAGGCCAGGCGGGGTCGGTCGTTTCGTCAACATGGGCGCAAGATGCCTGAAGCCATGCGTTTTGTGAAGGTATATTCGCCGTAAAGTTTCCATTTTGTTCTGCGGAACATTTGTGGTACACGCTGATCTGTCGGCGGGAACAGCTTGCTATTTCCGTTTGGTCATTGACAGATGGAGAGAACTGATGGGCAAACCAATCTTGCAATTGGTGGACGAGGATAGCGCCGTGGATAAGCAGAAGGCCCTGGAAACCGCGCTGGGCAACATTGAACGCTCTTTCGGCAAGGGCTCGGTCATGCGCCTTGGCGATAACAAGGCGCTGGACATCGAGGCGGTCTCGACGGGCTCGCTGGGCCTCGACATTGCTCTTGGTATTGGCGGCCTGCCCAAGGGCCGCGTAATCGAAATTTTTGGCCCAGAGAGTTCGGGCAAGACCACGCTTGCTCTGCATGCGGTCGCGGAAGCCCAGGCCAGTGGCGGCGTCTGCGCCTTTGTTGACGCCGAGCACGCGCTGGACCCTGTCTATGCGTCTAAGTTGGGCGTTGATCTCGATGATCTTCTGGTCTCGCAGCCTGACACGGGCGAGCAGGCGCTTGAAATCGCCGACACGCTCGTGCGGTCGGGCGCGGTTGATGTCGTCGTGATCGACTCCGTGGCAGCGCTTACGCCGCGTGCGGAGCTTGAAGGGGAAATGGGCGATAGCCTCCCAGGCCTGCAAGCACGCCTTATGAGCCAAGCGC
>JBCBGD010000021.1:0-13196 GCA_038527085.1 Pseudomonadota bacterium
CCTCACTGCGCGCGATCCCGGCAATCTTCAGTTTGCCGTGGATATGGCGGTCAGCAATGCGAAGCTGGGGCAGGTGGCCCAGGCCTGGAACGATCTGCCAGAAGCGTGTTCACGGTTCGCAGAGGCAGAGCAGGCCTTTCTTGCCGCGCTGGACATTGCACCCAGCCATGCCGAGGCCCGCAGAATGGTTGAGGCGGCCGGCACACTGCGCGAGGAAACCTGTCGTGAACCCGCATCGCCGCCCTAACCCCCCTCCACCACACGCAGGCCGGGGATTGCTTCGACCTTTTCCAGCAGCGCTTCCAGCGTTTCGGCTTCGGCGACCTGTCGGCCGGATTCGATGAAGAGGGCATAGCCGGGATCAGTCTTGCGCAGGGGGAAGCGGCGCCAGTGGGCCTTGGTGCGATAGATCAGGATCTCGCCGGGCGCATCGCCCGCGGCGGCCCAGCCGGTCCAGACATGGTCTTCCGCTACGGCACGCCAGAGCCGGTCTATCGTGTCGATCTCCTCGCGGGTAAAGCTTTGCCCAGCCATGACCAGTTCCTCTGCTGACACCAGCCCTAGCACGCCGCGTGCCGCGCGCAATCTCACCGGCGCGGTGTGGATGGTGGGCTCGGGCGTGGGCTTCACGATCTATCTGATCATGGCCAAGCAGGTCTCGGCTGAGGTCCACCCCGTGGTGCTGGCGTTCTTCCGCGCGTTCATCGGCTTTTCGATCACGGCGCCGCTGCTCATCCGCCACGGGATCGGCTTTCTGAAGACCGACAAGCTCCCGCTGATCCTGACGCGGTCCATGTTCGGCACGCTGGGCTTCATCCTGAGTCTGATCGCCGTGTCGGACTTCTTCACGCTGCCTCTGGCCCAGTTCAACGCACTGAGTTTCTCCCGGCCTCTTTTCGTCACCTTGCTCGCCGCCTTGCTCCTGAATGAAGCGGTTGGTCCGCACAGGCTCGGCGCGGTGGGCGTCGGCTTTTTCGGCGTGCTGGTCATGGCCGTGCCAGGCGTGATCTTCTTCTGGCTGCCCGAGGGCGCTGGCGAGCCGCTGGACCTTGCCGCCGTCCTCGCCCTGGCCAGCGCCTTCTTCTTCGCCGGCGCCATCGTGCTGGTGAAATCCCTGTCGGCCACCCACAGCGCCGCGCAACTGCTAACCTGGGCAAACCTGCTCTCGACCGTCTTGCTCCTGCCAGGGCTGATCTGGTTCTGGAGCCCGCCCAGCCCGATGGCCTGGCTGATGATTGGGATCATGTCGGTCACGGGCCTCGCCGCACAGTACGCCTACATCACCGCCATGAGTCTCGGCGATGCGAGCTTCCTGAGCCCGATGGACTATCTGCGCCTGCCCATGGCGGCGGCCGCGGACTTCCTGCTCTTCAAGCTCGTGCCCGGCCCCTATGTCTGGCTCGGCGCGGGGATCATCATCATCGCCACTCTCTACATCACGGTCCGCGAAGCGCGCGCGCGACGGAAAACCTATCCAAACCCGGCATCTGGCGCTTAAACTCGCCCGAAACGGGAGAATCACACATGGCCACTGTTCTGGTGACCGGCGCGACGGGCTTCATCGCATCACATTGCATCGTCAAGCTGCTGGAGCGGGGCCACACTGTGCGCGGCACAGCCCGCTCCACCTCCCGCCGCGGCGCGCTCAATACGCTGCTCAGCGATTATATGGACCAGCCGGTCGAAATCCCTCTGGTGGCGGCCGATCTCGCAAAGGATGCGGGCTGGGACGAGGCCGTGGAGGGTGTGGACGCGGTGTTCCACGTCGCTTCGCCCATCCCCGAAAACCTGCCGCGCGACGCCGATGAGCTGATCAAACCCGCCCGCGACGGCGCGTTGCGGGTGCTGAAGGCCGCGAAAGAAGCGGGCGTGAACCGCGTGGTGATGACCAGTTCAGTGGCCGCTATCGCCTATGGCTGGGGCGATGCCCGCCCGGACACGCTGACCGAAGAGCACTGGTCCAATCCTGACAATATCAAGGACAACACCGCCTACACGCGCTCCAAAACCATCGCCGAGAAAGCGGCCTGGGACTATGCCAAGGGCGCGGGCGAGGGTCTTCAGCTCACCACCATCAATCCGTCCGCCGTGCTCGGACCTGTCATGGGCGGGGATTTCTCTGCCTCGCTCCAGATCGTCACCCAGATCATGCAGGGCAAGCTGCCCGCCGTGCCGCGCGTGGGCTTCCAGATCGTCGACGTGCGCGATGTGGCAGAGGCCCACGTGCTCGCATGGGAGAACGACGTCTCCATCGGCCAGCGCTATGTCGTGGCGGACGATTTCATGTGGTTCAGCGAGGTCGCCCAGCTCCTGAAGGACGCCTATCCGAACCACCCGAAGAAGATCCCGACGGGCGAATTGCCCAACTGGCTGTTGAAGCTCATGGCGCCGGTCAATCCGCCTCTGAAGCAGATCATCTCGGAGCTCGGCAAACGCCGCTTCGCATCATCTGAAAAGGCGCGCACAGAGCTTGGATGGAACCCAATATCCGCGCGCGAGGCCACGCTGGCGGCCGCCGACAGCCTCGTGCGGCACAAGGTGGTCTAGCCTCGCCTAACTCTTGCGCGGCAACACCTTGAACGTGCCCGTGCCGGTCATGATCATCCTGTCGCCGCACCAGGTGCGCCCGCGCACGGTGTAAAGATCGCCCTGCACGCCGATGATCTCGCCTGTCGCCTCGACCCAGTCGCCCAGCGCCGCGCTGGAAAGAAAATCGCAGGTCAGGCGCACCGTGACCCACCAATTCTCCTCGCCCGCATCGACCACGTGCCCCCAGGCCGTGTCGGCGAATGTCATCAACATACCGCCATGGGCGTTGGACATGCCATTCGTGTGGTGCTCTTCAACCCGGAACGCGCGGGTGTAGCCGCCTCCCGGCTCGGCGCGCTCGTACAGCGGGCCCACCATGCGGCCAAAGCCGCGGTGCCAGGGCAGCACCTCGTACCCGGCAGGAATGTCGCTGGTCTGGGACTGGAGAAGGTCATCGGCCATGGGAAAGGCTCCTATTGCAGGCTCAGCCCGCCGTCCACGATCAGCGTCTGGCCACAGACATAATCTGCCAGCGGCGAGGCAAGGAACAGTGCAGCCCCCGCCATGTCCTCGGGCTGGCCAAGGCGCGCCTGTGGGATCGCGCGAAGCGCGCCTTCGAGACGCTTGGGATTCTCGGTCGTGACTTTAGTGAGCTTCGTATCCACCAGGCCTGGCGCAATGCCGTTCACCCGAATGCCATCACTGGCCCAGGCCGCGCCGAGCGTCTTGGTCAGGCCCACGGCAGCGTGCTTGCTGGCGGCATAGGCGGGGTTTCCAAACGCAGCATTGAAGCCCGCCACGGATGAGACGATGATCAGGCTGCCCCTTGCGGCCTTCAGGTGCGGATGGAACAGGCGCGCGCAGTCCATGACGGAATTGATGTTCACATCCATCACCGCATCCCAGCCCTCGCGCTCGAACTCCTCACGTCCATAGCGCACCGTGCCTTGGCAGCAGACCAGAACGTCGAGCGTTTCAAAGCCGGGCTGATGGGTCGCGAGCGCCGACGGGTCGCTCACATCCATCTGTGCGTAGTGCATGCCCGACAGGTCGCCGCCATCTTCGGGCCGGTAGTCCGCCGCAGACGGGCGCGTGCCCCAGACATGCACCTCAGCGCCAGCCTCGCGAAACGCGCGCGCAATGCCATTGCCGATGCCGGACGAGCCGCCGACCACGAGCGCTCGCTTGCCAGAAAAGTCGAGAACGTCACTCATCTGGCGTATGCTCGACGCGAATGCCGAGCGTCTCCATGATCACCCGCGGCGGGGGATCGCCATCATATTGCGCGTCCACGGCAGCGATCTGTTTCGCTGTCAGCGGGGTGTCAGGCTGCATCGCGAGGGTGAGCGTGCCGCCCTCCTTGATGAAGTCGGCCACGGCCTGGGCCATGGCGCTGGCGCCTGGGATTTCCCGGTTCGCCTGGCCTGCCCCCATCAGAAGGAAGCCGCCCGCCATACTGCGGAGCGTCGCCTCGTCATAATTCTTGAACGCGGCGACCTGTGGCTGGTCCTCTGGAAGGACCTGGGCGATTTCGACGATGGCGGAGAAGTACTTGTCCAACCCGCCTGTGTCGCGGATGACCATGCTCGCGCCTTCGAAAACGGATCCGCGCTCGAACAGGCTCTGCAGCTCGGCCTCGGTCTTTTCATCGAGGTCGCTGCCGTCGAGCGGCAGCTTGTCTGCCCATTCGCTGAAGGCGGGCACGACGCCAGCAAAGTCCATCGTAAACGCGCCGAAGCCTTGCGTCGTCTGGTCGAAATCGAAGGCGATCCCGCCGCCTTCAGGCGACCAGTTCCAGTTCGCGCGGATGTCGGCCTCGGGCCCAAGAATGTCATAGCGCTTGAGCACATCGAAGACCTGCTGGGGCACGCCGTCCCAGGCCGGGTCCTCCATCGGGATGTCTGCGATGAAAGGCTCGAAGAAGGCGCCGTAATCGTAGATCAGCCCATCGATCTGAAGCGAGGCTGTCTCCGGAAAAATCCAATGGCTGTCGGTCAGATCCATCTCAAACCGGTCCATCGCGATAAACGGCACGCCGTCCAGCGTGTAGTTGGCCTCCTCCATGGTCCAGCGCCCGAAGCTGATCGCATCGGTCTCGCTTGAGGGCATCAATTCCCCCTCGACCACAGACTGCAGGAGGCGCGACAGGCGAACGTCGGACAGGGTTTGCGAAGCAAGCGAGTACTCGCCCGTGAGGGGGCTGAATTTCGGCGGCCCGTCGGGCGCTTCAATGAGCGCCGCAAAATCAGGCATCAGGAGATCAAATGTGCCCTCCGCGCCGATGACATCGAGGGAGGCAATGTCACCGCGGTCGAGGCCGCGATAGCCCGTAAAGTCGATGGTATAGTCATAGGTGGACACCTCGCCGAACTGGCTGAGCTGCATCTGCAGGTCCACATCGCTGAAAGCAGCCGCATCGACTGTCAGCGTCCGAGCCGCCGCGGCAAGCTCACGCAGCACTGTAAGGTCTTCGTCGCCCTTTTCATCAACGGGGGCAGGCTCCTCACGCGCGTGAATGTCGAAGCCTGCGATCACCATGCTGCCGGCGGTGAAGCTATAGCCCTCGATAGACAAGTCCTGCGGCGGCATGGGCGAGTCTGGGTCCCCTTGCAGCTCCTCCATGGAAGCAACCATGTCTTCGATGAGAGGCCCGTAGAGCGCTTCGAGCCCGTCCACGCTCAGGTCGCGCGCTTCCAGCCGTGAAATCACCGTGCCCGAGCGGTCAAATGCCTTGCCCGCGAAATAGTCCGCCATCAGTTCGAAATCGGCGTCCCAGAGGCGCATCTCGCTCGCGCTGAGCGCAGCATCGGGCGTGTCGGCCAGGCGCAGGCTTACATCGGAGAGTTTGGTGACGCCGTCGTCGAGGGGCTCAACGGCGCCGACGGTGATCTCAATCCCGAAGCGGGAAAGAGAGGCGTTGAGCGTGTCGACGTCGAATCCGCTATTGCCCGAGCCCGGACCAGGCGTGGCGGCTTCCACGGCGGCTCTATACTCAGCCGGCAAGTCGTCCAGCGTCTCGGCTTCGCTGCCCCCGCAGGCCACCAGCGCCGCGCCCGCTGCAGCAACCACAACAGGTCTCAACTTCATCCACATATGATTGGCCCCAGGCAAATTTCGTTTTTCACGCATTCCTGATCGTCAGTCCCCCGTCAACTGGCAACACTGCGCCAGTCACAAAGCTCGCCGCGGGCAGGCAAAGCGAGAGGGTCATGTGCGCGACCTCTTCGGGCTCGCCATAGCGGCGCAGCGCGGTGCGCCGGCGCGCATAGACCTGCTTGTCTTCCTCAGAAATGCCCGAGGTCATGTTCGTGCGGATCGGGCCGGGACAGATGCAGTTCACCGTGATGCCCTCCTTGCCGAGATCAACCGCAAGGCCGCGGGTCAGGCCGATGACGCCGTGCTTGGCGGTCACATAGGCGCTGTTGCCCTGGGTCGCGCCGAGTCCCTCTGTCGAGGCGATGTTCACGATGCGCGCACTTTGTGAACGCCGCAGATAGGGCAGCGCCGCGCGGATCACGCGCTGGTGCGCGGTCAGCATCACATCGATGGTCAGCGCCCAGTTGGCTTCATACACATCGCCCTGGTCGACGGGCCCCGGCCGGACGATGCCAGCATTGTTGACGATGATGTCGAGCCCGCCGAACTCGTCGGCGACCTGCTCGACCGTGTGGTCGATGGCTTCTGGGTCTGTCACGTCCATGGCGTAGGCGTGCAGCGTGGTCACGCCAGACCGGCGCAGGCTATCGACAAACCCGCCCGTCTTGGCAGGATCAATGTCGGTAGCAGCCACATGCGCGCCCTCGCGGGCAAAAAGCTCTGCCGTGGCCGCGCCCATGCCGCTTGCCGCCCCTGTGATCAGAGCGCGCAGGCCCTTAATCGAGCGCTTGGGGTGGGTCTCAACCATGGCAGGCCTCCGTGCTGTGTGCGCCATCAGACTACGCCCGCCAGCCCGATTGTCACGCCGTTGCGATTGCGCGCCCGCCGCGGCGCGCGCATATGGGCGCGATGCTTGGCTTTTTCGAACGCCGCCTGGATCCGTTTCCAGACACCCGGCACGGCCCCCCGCCGTCCGGGTTTGTCGCGTTCTGTCTCTACTACCTGAAAGACAGTTGGCGCTGGCTGGCGGCCATGACGGTGCTTTCAGCCATGCTCGCCATTGCAGAGGTGGCCCTGTTCGGCTTCATGGGAACGCTGGTCGACAGGCTGGCTGAGGCCGATCCCGACACCTTCCTCCGTGAGAACCGCGGCGAACTGATCGCCATGGCGGCGTTCATCCTGATCGGGATGCCTCTGGTCGCGCTCCTGTCGTCCATTGTGCCCCACCAAGTGATCGGCGCGAACCTGCCCATGAGTGCGCGCTGGCGCATGCACGGGCAACTGCTCGGCCAATCCATGGGCTTTTTCGCCGACGAGTTCGCGGGCCGCGTGGCCACGAAGGTGATGCAGACGGCGCTGGCCGTGCGCGAGGTGGCCAGCAAGATCCTCGATATCTTCGCCTATGTGGTGGTCTATTTCGGCGCCATCCTCGCCCTTGTGGGCAGCGCCGACCCGCGCTTCCTCGTGCCCCTCACCGCCTGGTTCTTCATCTATCTGGCGCTGATCTGGTATTTCGTGCCCCGCCTGGCGACGATCTCGGAGAAGCAATCCGATGCGCGCTCGGTCATGACCGGCCGCATCGTCGACAGCTACACCAACATCAACACGGTGAAACTGTTCGCCCATGGCGGCGGCGAGGCCGAATATGCCCGCGACAGCATGCGCAGCTTCCTGGGCACCGTGTATCCGCAGATGCGCCTGGTCACCTGGTTCTATGTGTCGATCTACACGCTGAACGCCGCTCTGGTGTTTACGGTCGCGGCGCTGTCGATCTGGCTCTGGCAGGGCGGGCTGGTTTCACTCGGCGCCATCGCTGTGGCCATCGCGCTGTGCCTGCGCATGTCGGGCATGTCGCAATGGATCATGTGGGAAGTCGCTGGCCTGTTTGAGAACATCGGCACGGTCTATGACGGCAAGGCGATGCTGACCAAGGCGATCGCGGTGAAAGACGCGCCCGGTGCAGGGGCGCTGACACCGGCCACTGGCGCCATCGAATTTGATGCAGTCCAGTTCCACTATGGCGCCGAGCGCAAGGTGATCGACGGGCTGTCGCTGGCGATCTCGCCGGGCGAGAAAATCGGGCTGGTCGGACGCTCCGGCGCGGGCAAGACGACGCTCTGCAACCTGCTCCTGCGCTTCTACGACCTTGAAGGCGGCGCCATCCGCGTTGACGGACAGGACATTTCCCACGTCACGCAGGACTCCCTACGCGCACAGATCGGCGTTGTGACCCAGGACACGAGCCTCCTCCACCGCTCGATCCGCGAGAACATTGCCTACGGCCGACCCGGCGCCAGCGACGACGAAATCCTCGAGGCCGCGCGCAGGGCAAATGCGGTAGATTTCATCGAAGATCTTGAAGACAAACAGGGCCGCAAGGGTCTCGAGGCCCATGTGGGTGAGCGCGGTGTGAAACTGTCCGGCGGGCAGCGCCAGCGCCTTGCCATTGCGCGCCTCTTTCTGAAGGACGCGCCGATCCTCGTGCTGGATGAGGCGACCTCTGCACTCGATTCAGAGGTCGAGGCGGCCATTCAGGAAAATCTCTTCCAGCTGATGGAAGGCAAGACGGTGATCGCGATCGCCCACCGCCTTTCCACCATCGCCGAGATGGACAAGTTGATCGTGCTGGACCAGGGCCGGATTGTGGAGGCGGGCAGCCATGATGACCTTGTCGCCGCGGGCGGGCTCTACGCCAGCCTCTGGGCGCGCCAATCGGGCGGGTTCCTGGTCCCGGAGGCGGCCCCGCTGGTGGCGGAGTGAGCCAGATTACACGTTAAACCGGAACAGCATCACGTCGCCGTCCTGCACGATATACTCCTTGCCCTCGGCGCGCATCTTGCCCGCTTCCTTAGCACCCGCCTCGCCGCCATGGGCGAGATAGTCCTCAAAGGTGATCGTCTCTGCCCGGATGAAGCCCTTTTCGAAATCACCATGGATCACGCCTGCGGCCTGGGGCGCGGTGGCGCCTTTTTTCACGGTCCAGGCGCGCGACTCCTTTGGCCCCGCGGTGAAGTAAGTCTGCAGGCCCAACAAGTCATAGCCTGAATGGATAAGGCGGTTGAGGCCGGGCTCTTCGAGGCCTAGCTCTTCCAGATACTCTTCCCGCTCTTCATCCTCCAGAAGCGCCAGTTCGCTCTCAATCTGGGCCGAAATCACCACGCAGATGGCGTTTTCCGTCTTGGCATGGGCAACCACCTTCTCGGAATAGGCATTGCCTGTGCCGGCCGATGCCTCGTCGACATTGGCGATGTAGAGCACAGGCTTGGCCGTCAGAAGCTGGAGCATCTTCCAGGCTTTCATGTCATCTGGATCGACCTCGGCGTAACGCGCAGGCTTACCGGCATTGAGCTGGTCCAGCGCCAGGTCAATCAGCGCGATCTGTGCCTTCGCGTCCTTGTCGCCGGAATTGGCCTTCTTCACGAGGTTGGACTTGCGTTTTTCCAGGCTTTCCAGGTCAGCGAGCATCAGCTCGGTTTCGACCGTCTCGAGGTCCGCGAGCGGATCGATCCGGCCTGCCACATGGGTGATGTCGTCATCTTCGAAACAGCGCAGCACATAGGCGATCGCATCGGTTTCGCGGATGTTGGCCAGGAACTGGTTGCCGAGCCCTTCGCCCTTGGACGCGCCTTCCACAAGGCCCGCAATATCGACGAAATTCATGCGCGCGGGCACGATTTCCTTCGATTTCGCCACCTCGGCCAGCTTGGCGAGGCGCGGCTCGGGCACTGCCACCTCGCCCACATTCGGCTCGATGGTGCAGAAGGGATAGTTCGCGGCCTGGGCGGCAGCGGTCTGGGTAAGTGCATTGAAAAGCGTTGACTTGCCAACATTCGGCAGGCCGACAATGCCGCATTTGAAGCCCATGGATGGCTCCTCTCGGTGAAGGGGTTTGGCGCCCGTGTAGCCGATTTTCCGGCGAAAACCAGTGCTGGTTCGCCTCTGCGCTGAATCTGTTGGCCTTTACGGCGCAGCTGCCTATGGTGCGCATTCGAAATCAAAGGGTTTTTGCCATGAGTTACGACGTTTTCGTGGTTGCAGCGCTGGAAGACCGGGACATGGCCAAGCTGGTCGTGCGTCGCCTGCGCGCCCTGAAAATGCGCGTCTGGTACGATGCCAAATCGACCGACGACCAGTTCGACGAGAAAGAAGCGCGCGCGGTGCACCGCTCGAAATCGATGCTGGTGCTCTGGTCCCAGAATGCGGTGAAATCGGACTTTGTGCGCGCGGCGGCCGGCACAGGCTATTCCATCAAGGACCAGCCCTTTATCCAGGCCGGGCTCGACGATGTCGAACCCTATGACCCCTACAGCGTGGACGATCTTCACGATCTCAAGGGCTTCACCTCGCGCACCAACACCGATGGCTGGTTCGAGATCATCCACAAGTTGGAGGACCACCAGGGCCGCAAGGACCTGAAGGACTTCCTCCTGATCCCCACGAAGGACAAGGACGCTCAGGATGCCTGGCGCGATCGCCACCCCACCGACCCCCTCGCCAAGAAGGGTCAGCCGGTCGGCGTGAAGAAATCCGACGTGCCAGCAGCTGCGGCCGTCGCGACCGGCGCCGTCGGCGCGGCGAACCTGACGGCCTCGACCCTAAGGCCCGAGCCGGCGCCCACACCCGCGCCTGAGCCCGCACGCATCGTCGAGCCCGTGGAGGTCAAGGCCGCAACGCCCATCAACGCGCCGCCAGAACCGTCCGCCGGCTACATGGATGCGCGCGAAGAGGGCGAGATTGGCGGACTTGGCGCGGTCTGGGCCATGCTGGCCGCGATCGCGCTCCTCTTCCTGCTGGCGTTCTTCCTGCGCAGCCTGCAGGCCGGACCGGGCGTCGGATCGGCGCTGCCAGGCGTCTCGAACACGGTGTTCGCCACGTGCCCGGCCGGTACGGTGCCGCGCGACCTCCTGGACCCCGCCCTGCTCGAACCAAGCGGCGGGATCATCAACGATACGGACGAATAGGCCCTATCTCGGTTGGCGTGGGTCTGATTTTGGTGCCGGCGCCAGCCGCAGCACTTCGGTCTGGAACTTCTCGTCCTCGCCTTGAGCGAGCAGAGGCAGTGCGCGTGAAATCGCGTCCAGAAGGGCATCCCGCCAGGCAATCTCGCTCTTGGGAAAGTCAGACAGGACATAGGGCATCACCTTCGACTTGTCGCCGGGATGGCCCACGCCCATGCGCACCCGGCGGATGTCTGCGCCCATGTGAGACATCACAGAGCGGATGCCATTGTTGCCCGAATGCCCGCCGCCGCGCTTGATGCGAATACGCCCGGGCGCAAGGTCGATCTCGTCATGGAAAACGGTGATATCCTCGGCCGACAGCTTGTAGAAGCGCGCCGCCTCGGCCACGGACCGGCCGGTTTCGTTATAAAACGTCGTCGGCTTCATGAGCAGCGCCTTGACGCGCCCGCCGGCGCCCTCGATCCAGCCTTCGCTGACCACCGCCTGGAACTTGGATTTCCAGGGCCCGAAGCCATGTTCCTCGGCGATCTGGTCCACCGCCATGAAGCCCAGATTGTGCCGGTTGCCGAGGTATTTCGGCTCGGGATTTCCCTGCCCCATCAAGATCAGCACGGGGGCCTCCTCAGGCGAAACCGGCCGCGCTCCGGGAAGGAACGCGGCCAGCAAGTTTTTGATCGATTGAGAGATGCGCGCGAACATGGATCGGCGCAAGTCGGCGAGGCCTAGTCTTCGTCCTCGTCGCCGCCCTGGGCGGTGGTCTCGACGGCCTCTGGATCGACCTCCTCGGTCTCTTCCTCGGTCTCGGCCTTAGCGGTACGGCCCGCAATCGTCGCGATGGTAAAGTCGCGGTCGGTGATTGTCGGCTCGGCGTCGCTCGGCAGGGTGATATCGGAGATTTTCACATTGTCGCCGATGTCCAGCTTGGACACGTCGGCCACAAGCTCGTCGGGGATGTTGCCAGCCGGCACGAGCAGTTCCACGGCGTAGCGAACGACGTTCAGCGTGCCGCCGCGTTTGATGCCCGGCGAGACTTCTTCGCCGACGAAGTTCACGGTCACTTCCACCTTAATCTGCTGCTTCGCGCTCACGCGGTAGAGATCGACATGCATCGGCTGGTCAGAGACCGGGTGGAGTTGGATGTCCTGCGGGATCACCATCTGCTTTTCGCCCTTGTGGACGAGGGTCGCGGTGGAAGAAAGAAACTGGCCCGTATTGATGGCTTTGACCACCTCATTGCGCTTCAGGTTGATCGCGACGGGAGCGTCTCCGCCGCCATAAAGCACACCTGGCACCATTCCGTTGCGGCGGGCTTCGCGCGCGCCACCTTTACCGGTGCGCTCGCGCACTTCCACATTGAATACGATTTCGCTGGACATCTTGCTTTCCTTTGCCCTGAAGTCCGCCGCATATCCCGTGTGAGACCTGCGGTAACAGCCTGACGCGAGCCCGGTATTAGGCCCGCCTGTTTTGAACGCGCGGCTATGCGCACAAAAGGTGCGACGATGCAAGCCTTTGCCCTGCTGCCCGCTCGGCCCACTTCAAACCCATGAGCAAGAAAGTCACTGTCTGGTATGATGGCGCGTGTCCGCTGTGCCTGCGAGAGATTTCGTTGATGCGAAAGCTCGACCGCCGGGGCGCCATCGATTTCGTCGATGTCAGCGAAGGCGCACCGCAAAGCTGCCCCATTGACCGCGCCGAACTTCTGGCACGGTTCCACGCCCAGGAAGCGGGCAAGCCGATCGTGTCGGGCGCCGCGGCGTTTGCCGCCATGTGGCGCGCCATCCCCGTTCTGGCGCCGTTTGGTCACCTGGCGCGCATTCCGCCTGTGCTTTGGCTGCTGGAACGCGCCTATCGAGGCTTCCTGAAGATCCGCCCAGCGCTGCAAAGGCGCGTTGCGTCCATGGTGGGCGACGAGGCCGATGCCTGACGGAAAACTGGAGAGACTCGATGACGTCGAGCGCACCTGCCTCGATGCGCTGACGCGCGCGGCGCTGGACAAGAAGTCTCCCATGCGCTGGCCGACCTTCGTCACCGCCGGTTTGGACAGCGGGGCCGAGGCGAGGATCGTGGTGCTGCGCGCCTTTGATCGCAAAGGCCGCTGGGCCAGCATCTGGACAGACGGGCGCAGTGCCAAGGTCTCTGAGCTTCAGGCCGATCCGAGCGTCACGCTGCTCTTCTTTGACAAATCAAAGATGATGCAACTGCGCGCGCGCGGGACAGCTGAAATCCTCACCGATGGGGACGCGTGGGAAACGGCCTTTGCCGCGGCGAAATCCGCCAGCCTTGATGACTACACCACAAAGCGCCCGCCAGGCGCGCCGCTCAGCGAAGAGGGCATCACGCGCGAACTCGACCTTGCGAGTGACACCTTCACGCTGATCCGGGTGGCCCTACACCAGATCGACTGGCTCAGCCTCTCGCGGTCCGGCCATCAAAGGGCCTTACTCGACTGGCAAGACGGCGCATCACACTCCTGGCGCGTGCCGTGAGGATGTGTTCATGGGCCGGGGCAAAATGAATGGGCGCCAACGAAAATCGACGCTTTTGCCTCAATTACGCCCTCAATTCGCTGGCGAAGCTCGCTAAATCGAGTTCAACGCCTGTTTTAGA
>JBCBGD010000021.1:13292-18053 GCA_038527085.1 Pseudomonadota bacterium
AGACCTGAAGGGATAAGCACCCTATGCTGTCCAGCTTTATTGCCCTTGCCGCTGGCCTGATCGGCAGCACGCCACTCGAGGCAGTGCCCGCAGAGCCAGTGCCTGTCATCAAAGCCGACGCGCCCGCGCCATTTGCGACCGTGATTGAGCGTGTGGTGACGGCCGAGCCCGCGCCACAGGAGGCACCCGCGCCTCTCATTGAAGTGCAGGATGTGGAGCCCCCTGTGGAGGCCCCCACATCCGATAGCCAGGCAAGGCCGGACTCCCCCGCGCAAGCGCCCGCCCTTTCGACACCGGCGCCGGAGGCCTCTGCCCCGGTCCAGACCGCGCCCGTTCAGCGGCGCGCGGACCCATCTATCTTATCAGTCACGGAGCGCCGCGCCGTGCTGAAATCGGCTTCAGACGCGATGTCACGTGTGGAAACGGCCTAGGGTCGGTTTATCCAGGTCGACGCGAATGGCGGACTGAGCGAAGGCGAATTCTTCCTGCAGCGGCCAGGTCGCATGCGGTTTGAGTATGACGAGCCGGTTCCGATCCTGATAGCGGCCGATGGTGTGACCGTGGCGATGCGCGATGAGGAGTTGGAGACCGTGGACCGCGTGCCCCTTGGCGCAACGCCCCTCGGTCTCTTGCTTGATGACAATCTCGATTTCGAGACCGAAGCCGAGGTGATCCGCGTCCAACGCGCAAACGGCATTGTTGCCATTACAGTGGTCGATCCGACCGAGGAAGCCCAGGGCGAGCTGACCCTGATCTTCAATGCTGGCTCCTATGATCTCCTGGCCTGGCGCGTTCTTGACGCCAATGGCGGCCTCACAACCGTGGAGTTGCAGGACGTGCAGACCGGTATCTCCTTGAACCCACGATTGTTTATTGTCGAGGACTTCGAGGATGAGGAAGACGACCGCCGGCGGTAGGTGCGGCGCGATCACCAAAGTGTGAATGCAACATGCAAGCGATTTTAACATTTTTTTTTAAATTTACCATGAAGTGACATCTTTGCCACTGTAAGGCCACTCCATGCCGCGGTGCCCACCCCGATCACCAACGGCGGCGGCCTTACCAAACACCGGTCCCTTCCCCTCCCGGTGTGAGTAGCGAGTCGAGCGCCCGGACCACTTTCCCCCCATGGTCCGGGCGCTTTGCTGTTTCGCGGTAGGCCGCTCAGGGCGCGAGGCGCGCGGTGACATAATCGGCTAGGAGTCGTCCGCGGGCCGTCAGGGCGATCCGGCCGCCCAACTGCTGCACGACACCATTACTCTCGAGTTCATCCAGCACGCCGTCCTCAAGCGGGCCCGCCAGCGCTTCGATCCGCGCGCGGGCAATGCCTTTCACAGGGCGCAGTCCCATGGCGATGAGTTCGCGCACGGTGTCGACTCGGGACAGCGCCAGAGCCTCGATCTGCGCTTCACGGGCCGCCCCCCCCGCCTCGATGTACGCCTGCGGGCGCCTTAGGGCCTGGGTCTCCCAGCGCTGGCCGTCCCGCGTCAGCCGGCCGTGGGCACCGGGCCCCACGCCGATCCAGTCGCCGCTCGCCCAGTAGATGTGATTGTGCTGACTCTCGAAGGCTGGCCCGGCTGCATGGTTGGAGACTTCATAGGCTGGCAGGCCCGCCGCCGTGCAGACCGCGTCTGTCAGTTCATAGAGGTCGGCCTGGTCATCATCGCCCATCGCCACCAGCTCGCCCCGCGCCGCGCGGCGGCCAAAGGCGGTGCGTTCCTCAATGGTCAGTTCATACAGAGACAGATGCGGCGCGCCGAGGCCCAGCGCCTCTTTGAGCTCGGCCTCCCAATCGGTGAGAGACTGCCCCGGCCGCGCGTAGATCAGGTCGATGCTGGTGTTGGGAAACGCTTTGAGGGCGACATCAGCCGCCCGGCGCGCGTCATCGGCGGAGTGATCCCGACCGAGAAAGGCCAACGCGTCATCGCGCAAGGACTGCACCCCAAGCGACAGCCGCGTGACGCCAAGACCCGCCCAGTCCGCCACGACGGCCGTGTTGATGTCATTCGGATTGGCCTCCAGCGTGAGCTCTTCGGCTGGCCGTCCAAACAGCCGCCGGACGGTCTCCAGAATGCGCGCCAAGCCGTCAGTGCCGATCAGAGACGGCGTCCCGCCGCCAAAATACACCGTGTCCAAATCCGCACACGTGCCAAACCGCGCGTGTTGGGCCTCAAGGTCCGCGCAGATCGCCGCCACGAGGGGCGCAGTGTCCCGGTCCTTGGCGGCATAGACGTTGAAGTCGCAATAGGGGCAGATGCGCGTGCAGTAGGGCCAATGGATATAGATGCCGAAGCCGAAACCGGCCCCGGTCGCGCGCGCCACATCGCTCAAAGCAGCGCCGCCTTCAGCTTTGCGAACGCATCGGCGCGGTGGCTCATCGCGTGCTTCTTTTCGGGGTCCATCTCGCCGAAGGTCTCTGTCTCACCATCGGCCACGAATACGGGATCAAAGCCGAAGCCACGCTCGCCCCGCGGCGGCCAGACCAGAGATCCGCGCACCACGCCTTCAAACACCACCTCATGGCCATCGGGCCAGACCACCGCCAGGGATTCGGCAGAGCGGTCCTGCGCCCCCACATCCAGGAGGGCGCGTTCGACCTTCTCCATCGCGCGGTAAAAATCGCGCGGCTCGCCTGCCCAGTCAGCCGTGAAGACCCCCGGCTGGCCGCCCAGCGCGTCGACGCTCAGCCCGCTGTCATCGGACAGGGCCGGCGCGCCCGTCGCCTCGCACGCCGCACGCGCCTTGATCAGGGCATTTCCTGCGAAAGTGAACTCGGTCTCTTCAGGCTCCTCCAGCCCAAGCTCGCCTGCTGAGACGACCTCAAATCCCAGTGGCTCGAACAGATCCTTCAGCTCGCGCACCTTGCCGGCATTGTGGGTTGCGGCCACCAGCCGGCCCGGCTCCAGTTTACGTTCACTCATCGCGGCCCTCTGCGGCAGGAATCTTGCTTTTACAGCGAAGCAGTATATCGTTTAACGGTAAAGTCACAGTCCTCCGCCAGTCTGGCGCAGGCCTTCACAGCTTCGACAGGATCTTCCTTCCATATGACATCGCGCCCCCGCAATTCCATGGCTGCCATCCTTTCGGTCCTGATGACCGTGGTGATCTGGTTCACCGCCATTGTCGGCGCGGTCGTCTTCCTCCTCCTCGTCATCGGCCTGATCGCCAGCCTGAATGCCGGCGCGCTCAGCCTGCCGGGCGGGGATGCCGTGGCCGATCTCAGCCCGCTGAACTTCGTGTTCACCCTGGCCACCGTGGCTGTGATCCTGCCAGGCATTGTCTATGTCAGCCTGCAACTGCGCCGCATCCTGAACACGCTGGCCGAGGGCGACCCCTTCGTGCCGGAAAACGCCCAGAGGCTGACCCGTATCGCCCTGGCGCTCGCAGTGATGGAAGCCGCCTCGATCGTGTTCGTGCTCTGCATGCGCTCCTTCATCCCGCCAGAGGATGCGATTTCGCGGCCGACCCTCGGCATCAATTTCGTCGTCTGGGCCGCGGTCGCCGCCCTGTTCATCCTGTCGCAAGTCTTCCGCGAAGGCACCCGCCTACGCGAAGAAGAAAAAATGACCATATAGGAGGGTAGCATGGCTATTCGCGTGACCCTCGACCGAGTTCTCCTTGACCGCCGCATGTCCCTGACCGAACTGTCGGAACGTGTCGGCGTGACCCTTGCCAACCTCTCCATCCTGAAGACAGGCAAGGCCAAGGCCGTGCGCTTTTCCACCCTCGAAGCGCTCTGCCGCGAGCTCGATTGCCAGCCCGGCGACATCCTCATCTTCGACGAAGAAAACGGCGACGCTTCGGAGGCGATCGCGGCCGAATAAGCCCTACTCCAGAGCCGCGCGCTGGGCTTCGAACAGCGCCTCGCAGCCTTTCTCGGCCAGCTCCAGCAGCGTGGCGAGTTCCGCCCGCGTCATAGGCCGTTCTTCGCCTGTGCCCTGCACCTCGATGAACCCGCCATCGGAGCTCATCACGACATTCATGTCGCCTTCACCGCCGCTGTCCTCGGGATAGTCGAGGTCCAACACGGGCGTGTCCTGATAAAGGCCCACGGAGATCGCCGCGGCCTGTTTCTGGATCGGGTTTTCCGTGATCACACCCTCTTCGATGAGGTAGCGGCACGCCAGGCCGAGTGCAACGAACCCGCCTGTAATCGACGCGGTGCGCGTGCCGCCATCGGCCTGGATCACGTCGCAATCGATGGTGATCTGGTTCTCGCCCAGCGCCTCGAGATTGACGACGGAGCGGAGCGAGCGCCCGATCAGGCGCTGAATCTCCTGGGTGCGGCCGGACTGCTTGCCGCGGGCCGCTTCCCGGTTGCCCCGCGTGTGTGTGGCGCGCGGCAGCATGCCATACTCGCCCGTCACCCAGCCCTTGCCTGACCCGCGCATCCAGCCCGGCACCTTGTCGCTCCAGCTGGCCGTACACAGAACGTGGGTGTGGCCGAACTTGGCCAGGCACGAGCCCTCGGCATAGCGCGTCACACCGGTTTCGAGCGCAATGTCACGCAGCTCATCTGCAGCGCGGCCAGAAGGGCGGATCAGTTTCGTCATGGGGCGTCCTTATCAGGGGTAAAAGCAGGCGGTGTGGTGACGCGTTTTCCAGGCAAAGTCCACCGGAGGTGCGCCGGGCATGTCAGGACAAGATCAGTTTATCCGACCGGGCTGGATTTCGTGTCAGGCTTCCGCCCATGACCCGCCCCACCTCCCTTCGCGACTGGAAACAGATCGTCCACCCGCTCTTCTGGCCCGTGTTCTTCTG
>JBCBGD010000022.1:0-17750 GCA_038527085.1 Pseudomonadota bacterium
GGATGTATTCGCTTGCACCTTGAGACCCGAAACGAGAAAGCGCGCGAATTGTACGAGCGATTAGGCTATTCGGTGTTTGGCTCTTTGCCAAATTACGAGGGTAAGAACACTTTCTACTATCTCGAAAAGCGCTTTGACTGAACGGCAACTAAGTCCGCGATCCGTAAATTCCTCCTAAAACTCCGCTGCGTCATGAGCCGATGGCCGCTATCCATGCCGCTTTGCAGCGTCGAAAGCTGCGCACTTGCAGCGATTTTCATGCTGCGAGCGCGCGCAGCGAGAAATCTAAATTCACAGGTTGGGCTCTTCGCGGGCATTCGCCGCGATAGAACTAAATGGCCGCTATTTGAGATTTGACCTCTCGCGGGTGGCGTCCCGCATTCTCCCTGCCTCTCCACGACCCCGCACTACTACGCCTTCACAGATGTTGCCCGTAGCCAAGTAACGGTCTTCTTGATCGGTCCCGTGAACCAGCGCGGGGCCCATCATGACAGTAACACCCTTCCAGACTGAGAGCTCTTCCCGCGGCGCGCGGATGCTGCGCACGGCACTCGGGCCGAGCATCGCCGCCTGGCTCGAGGATGCCGGCGTCGTCGAGGTGATGCTAAACCCCGACGGGCGGCTCTGGGTTGACCGGCTGGGCGATGGGCTGAGCGACACAGGCGCGGTGCTGTCTCCCACCGATGGCGAGCGCATCATCCGTCTTGTTGCGCATCACGTCGGGGCAGAGGTCCATCCCGCGGCCCCACGTGTTTCGGCTGAATTGCCGGACAGAGGCGAGCGCTTCGAAGGTTTGCTGCCCCCAGTGGTTTCTGCTCCCACATTTGCCATTCGCAAGCCCGCCGTCGCGGTGTTCACCCTCGAGGACTATGTCGCAAAGGGCATTCTCTCCTCAGATGCGGCTGCGCAGTTGCGCGAGGGGGTCACCAGCCTGGACAATATTCTTGTCGCGGGCGGGACCTCCACCGGCAAGACGACCCTAACCAATGCGCTATTGGCGGAAGTTGCCAAAACCTCAGATCGCGTGGTCCTGATCGAGGACACACGCGAGCTGCAATGCCTGACCACCAACCTCGTGGCCCTGCGCACGAGGGACGGGGTGGCGACCCTCTCCGATCTCGTGCGCGCGTCCCTGCGGCTCCGTCCAGATCGTATTCCAATTGGCGAGGTACGCGGCCCGGAAGCGCTGGACCTGCTCAAGGCCTGGGGCACCGGTCATCCGGGCGGGATCGGCACGATCCACGCCGGCTCTGCGATCGGCGCGCTGCGGCGGCTCGAACAGCTAATCCAGGAAGCGGTTATAACCGTCCCGCGCGCGCTGATCGCAGAAACAATTGACCTGATCGCCGTTCTGTCCGGACGGGGGGCCGAGCGTCGCCTCTCCGAACTGGCGCGTGTCACCGGCCTGAACGCCTCGGGCGATTACGCCCTCACTCCCCTTTTCCCAAAAACACAAGGAAGCCATCCATGATCCTTCTGCCATCATTTCGCGCAGCCCTTGGCGCAACCGCCCTCGGCCTCGTCGTCTTCGCCCTGCCTGAGCCGGCGCTCGCCGCTGGGTCCGGCATGCCGTGGGAGGCCCCCCTGCAATCCATCCTCGAGTCGATCGAAGGCCCGGTCGCCAAGATCGTCGCCGTGATCATCATAATCGTCACCGGGCTGACGCTCGCCTTCGGCGACAGTTCAGGAGGGTTCCGGCGTCTGGTGCAGATCGTCTTCGGCCTGTCCATCGCCTTCGCGGCCTCGAGCTTCTTTCTCTCCTTCTTCTCCTTTGGCGGCGGGGCGCTGATCTGATGGAAAACCCCACCGACATACCCGGCTATTTCGCGCCGGTGCACCGCGCCTTGATCGATCCGATCCTGCTGGCCGGTGCTCCCCGCACCATCGCCATCGCCAATGGGACACTGGCCGCCGCCATCGGGCTCGGTCTGCGTCTTTGGCTCGTGGGCCTCGCATTCTGGCTGGTTGGTCATCTCCTCGCGGTCTGGGCTGCCAAGCGAGACGCACAGATCGCTGAAGTGGCGCGGCGGCATCTCCGTTACCCGTCCTGGTTCGGGGTCTGAGCCGATGATGGGTCTCACCGAATACCGCTCCAAATCCGCCATACTGGCCGATTTTCTGCCTTGGGCTGCATTGATCGCCCCCGGTGTCATCCTGAACAAGGACGGCAGTCTTCAGCGTACGGCGCGGTTTCGGGGGCCGGATCTGGATTCAGCCACGCCCGCCGAACTGGTCGCCACATCGGCCCGACTGAACAGCGCGCTCCGGCGGCTTGGCTCCGGCTGGACTGTCTTCGTGGAAGCGCAGCGTATACCAGCGCAGGACTACCCCACCTCCAAGTTTCCTGATCCGGTCTCGGCCCTTGTCGATGCCGAACGGTGCGCGCAGTTCGAAGAAGCAGGGGCGCATTTCGAGAGCGCGTATTTCCTGACGTTGGTCTGGATGCCGCCTGCAGATGACGCGAGCCGCGCCGAAGGCTGGCTGCTCGAAAACGCCCCGGATCGCAGCACCAAGCCACAGGATCTGATCTCGGGCTTTGTCGGCCGCGCCGACCGGCTGACCGATCTGCTCGACGGGTTCATGCCGGAGATCGCCTGGCTCCCCGATGAAGAGACCCTGACCTACCTGCATTCGACCGTTTCGACCCGGCGCCAACGCGTCCGCGCTCCCGAGGTACCGCTGCATCTTGACGCGGTGCTGGCCGATGAACCGCTGCTGGGTGGGCTGACACCCCGGCTCGGAGCCGCGCATCTCAAGACGCTGACTATCATCGGACTGCCAAGCGCCACCTGGCCCGGACTGCTCGACGAATTGAATGCGCAGGGATTCGAGTACCGCTGGTGTACCCGCGCGATCTGCCTCGACAAGACGGATGCTGCCCGGGTGTTCACCCGCATTCGCCGCCAGTGGTTCGCCAAGCGCAAGTCCGTGGCTGCGATCCTCAAGGAGGTGATGACCAACGAAGCCTCGACCTTGCTCGACAGCGACGCGGCCAACAAGGCGGCGGATGCCGATGAAGCGCTGCAGGAACTCGGCGCCGATGTGGCGGGCGCGGCTTACGTCACCGCCACGATCACCGTCTGGGACGAGGACGCAGCGGCAGCCGAGGCCAAGCTGAAGGCCGCAGAGAAGATCGTGCAGGGGCACGATTTCACCTGCATCCCGGAAACATTGAACGCGCTCGAGGCCTGGCTCGGCTCCCTGCCCGGCCATCTTTACGCCAATGTGCGCCAGCCACCGATCTCGACGCTGAACCTCGCCCATATGATCCCGATCTCGGCGGTCTGGGCGGGGCCGGATCGGAACGACCACCTCGACGGCCCGCCGCTGTTTCACGCCGAAACCGACGGCACGACCCCGTTTCGCTTCTCCACCCATGTGGGCGATGTCGGCCACACCTTGATCGTCGGCCCGACCGGGGCGGGCAAGTCGGTGCTGCTCGCGCTCATGGCGCTGCAGTTCCGCCGCTACCCGGGTGCGCAGGTCTTCGCCTTCGACTTCGGCGGCTCGATCCGCTGCGCCACGCTCGCCATGGGCGGGGATTGGGAGAACCTGGGCGATGCACTGGCCGACGAGGAACCGGCGGTTCAACTGCAGCCAATGGCGCAGATCGAAGACGCGTCCGAACGGGCCTGGGCGCAGGACTGGCTCGCAGGAATCCTCGGACGGGAAGGCGCGACGATCGACGCAAGCGCGCGGGACCATCTCTGGTCGGCGCTGACTTCTCTGTCCTCGGCCCCACGCGAGGAACGCACGCTGACCGGCCTCTCAGTCCTGCTGCAGTCGACCGAACTCAAACGCGCGCTCAAGCCCTTCTGCCTGGGCGGGCCTTTCGGACGGCTTCTCGATGCTGAGGCCGAAGACCTGGGCAGCGCCGAGGTGCTCGCGTTTGAAACGGAGGGGCTGATCGGCTCAGCAGCGGCACCCGCCGTGCTCGCCTATCTCTTCCACCGGATCGAGGCGCGGCTCGACGGACGTCCCACCATGATCCTGATCGACGAGGGCTGGCTGGCGCTGGACGATGCAAATTTCGGCGGGCAGCTGCGCGAATGGCTGAAGACGCTGAGAAAGAAGAACGCTTCGGTGATCTTCGCCACCCAATCGCTGGCCGATATCGACGGATCCCACATCGCGCCTGCCATCGTCGAGAGCTGCCCCACGCGGATATTCCTTCCCAACGAGCGCGCCTTCGAGCCGCAGATCGCACGGATCTACCGGAACTTTGGGCTGAACGACCGCCAGATCGACATCGTCGCCCGCGCGACGCCGAAGCACGACTACTACTGCCAGTCGCGGCGGGGCAACCGGCTCTTCTCGCTGGGCCTTGGCGAGGTGGCGCTGGCCTTCACCGCCGCCTCCTCCAAGGCCGACCAGACCGCCATCACCGAGTTGCTCGCCACCCATGGCCGGGATGGCTTTTCCGCCGCCTGGCTACGCCATCGCGGTCTTGATTGGGCCATCGACCTGCTCGGGCCCGACATCGCACCCGCCGATCCGACACCCCCTCACCCGGACCAGAAGGAGACAGAACATGACCCACAATCCTGAGCGCCCTGCCCGGCCCCGCAAACTCGCCGCCGCATTGATAGCCAGCACCCTCGTCCTGACACCGGTTCTCACGACGCCGGCCCAGGCCTTCCTCTTCGGTGGAGGCGGGCGGATCGTCTACGACCCGCGCAACCATGCCGAAAACATCCTCTCTGCCGCCCGTGCACTGGAGCAGATCAACAACCAGATCGCCCAGATCCAGAACCAGGCGCAGATGCTGATGAACGACGCGCTGAACCTTGCAAACCTGCCCCATTCCTCGCTGGCGCAGCTGCAGGGCGCCATCGGCGAAACCCAGCGCCTGTTGGCCGATGCCCAAAGCCTCGCCTTCGACGTCGCCACCATCGAACAGGCCTTCGCGCAGGACTACGGTGCTGCCGCAGCGCAAGGTGATTTTGACGCGATGATCGCCGGTGCGCGCGAGCGCTGGGAGACTTCCGTCGCGGGCTTCGAGGACGCGCTGCGCGTGCAGGCCGGGGTCGTGGGCAATATCGACGGTGCGCGCACCCAGATGGAGGCCCTCATTCGCGAAAGCCAAGGAGCCGTTGGGGCCCTGCAGGTCGCGCAGGCTGGCAACCAGCTGCTCGCATTGCAGTCGACGCAAATCGCCGATCTGACCGCCGCCATAGCCGCGCAGAACCGCGCCGAAGCGCTGGAAGCCGCCCGCATCGCCTCGGCCGAGGCGCAGGGCCGCGAGAACCTCGCACGGTTCCTCGATTACGGCGGCGGCTACTCCCCCGGCGCCGTGCGCTTTTTCGGGGAGTGAGCGCATGGCCCTCGACACCCCGCGAACTCTGCGCCTTGTCGCCTTGGGTATCGGCGGCCTTGCCGCCCTCGCCGCCGCGCTCGAACTGACACGCACGGTCCTGCCCACCGACACCGGGCATTTGGTCAGGGATGACGCCTTGCGCAGCACCCTCGCGCGCTGCCGGGACCTGACGCCCGAAGACTACGCCACCGACACCGAATGCCGCGCCGCCTGGGAGGCGGCCCGGCAGCGCTTCTTCGATCTGGAGCCAGAGCCGGCCGGGACGGAGTGAGGGAATGGGCGGCGTCAGTATCATCGACCGGTTTCTTGAGGTCTTCGCCTCCTATATCGATTCCGGCTTCGGACTTCTCGGCGGCGATGTCGCCTTTCTCGCCACCACGCTGATCGTCATCGACATCACGCTGGCCGCCCTCTTCTGGGCCTGGGGTACGGATGACGACATCATTGCCCGGCTGGTGAAGAAGACCCTCTTCGTCGGGGTCTTCGCCTATATCATCGGCAACTGGAACACGCTGGCCCGGATCGTTTTCGACAGTTTCGCGGGCCTTGGGCTGGTCGCCACGGGTGGCACGATCTCCGCCAGCGAGCTGCTGCAGCCCGGGCGCATCGCGCAGGTCGGACTTGAGGCCGGGCAGCCGATCCTCGCCTCCATCGCCGACCTCTCCGGGTTCGTCGCCGTCTTCGAGAACTTCGTCCAGATCGGGATCCTGTTCTTTGCATGGCTTGTGGTTCTGCTGTCGTTCTTCATCCTCGCGATCCAGCTTTTCGTCACCCTGATCGAATTCAAGCTGGCCACGCTGGCGGGCTTCATCCTCGTGCCCTTCGGCCTATTCAACAAGACCGCTTTCATGGCCGAACGTGTGCTGGGCCTCGTCATCTCCTCCGGCGTCAAGGTTCTGGTGCTGGCCGTCATCGTTGGTATCGGCTCCACCATCTTCAGCGAATTCACCGCCGGGTTTGCGGGCGAGCCCACAATCAATGACGCGATGTCGGTGGTCCTCGGCGCTTTGGCGCTCCTCGCCCTCGGCATCTTCGGTCCCGGCATCGCCAATGGTATCGTGTCGGGCGGCCCCCAGCTTGGTGCGGGCGCCGCGGTCGGGACCGGCATTGCCGTGGGCGGGGCTGCGGTCGCCGGTGTGGCCGGAACCCGGATGGCCCTTGGCACCGGTGGCTCCGCCCTACGTGGTGCCAGCGCGGTCGGCAGTGGAACCGCCACTGCATACCAGCTTGGTGCGGCATCGCGCAGCACAGCGTTGGGCAAGTCCGTCGGAGGCGTGGCCGCAGTCGGCACGACCGGTGCCGTTGCCGCGTTCAGCCCGCTCCGGCGCGCGATCTCGGACGGCGCGCAGTCTGGCGCCCGCGCAGCCTATGCCGCCACCGGGGGACGCATGGCGGGTAGCGCCCTGCCCTCCCCGACCAATGACGGCCCGCCCGACTGGGCGCGCCGGATGAAGCGCCAGCAATCCCTCCAGCACGGCCTCTCGACGGCCGCCCATGCCCTACGCTCCGGCGATCATGGCGGCGGCGGCACGGTCGTCAGCCTCTCCGAAAGGTCCTCCTGATGTTCCGACGCCCCAGTGTCCGCTACGGCAGCACGCCCGAGCCTATCACCCCCTACCAGAAGGCCGCACAGGTCTGGGACGAGCGCATCGGCTCGGCCCGCGTTCAGGCCCGCAACTGGCGCCTTATGGCGATGGGCTGCCTCGCCCTCTCCGCCGGGCTCAGCGCGGCGCTCGCCTGGCAATCGACGCGCAGCAGCGTCGTCCCCTACGTGGTCGAGGTCGACAATCTCGGTGCGGCACAGGCCGTCGCCCCGGCCCTCGCTGAATATCGCCCGACCGATCCGCAGATCGCCTGGCACCTCGCCCGTTTCGTCGAGCATGTCCGGCAGGTCCCGGCCGATCCGATCGTGCTGCGCCAGAACTGGCTGCGCGCCTATGATTTCGCCACGGATCGCGGCGCTGTCGCGCTGAATGACCATGCCCGGGTGAACGATCCCTTCGCGCAGGTCGGCGACACGCAGATTTCCATCGAGGTCTCGAGTGTCATTCGCGCCTCGGATACGAGCTTCCGCGTCGCCTGGATCGAGCGGCGATACGAGAACGGTCAGCTCGCCACCACCGAACGCTGGACCGCCATCCTGAGCGTCGTAATCCAGCCGCCGCGAGATGCGGAGCGCCTGCGGGCAAACCCGCTTGGCGTCTATGTCCACGCCATCAACTGGTCGAGGGAGAATGCCCAATGAGACGACTTCGCCCCATCCCCGTTCTTCTCCTCGCGGCCACCGCGCTGACCGCCTGCACAGGGCAACGCCCGCCCGAAATCGCCTATGACGACCACGTTCCCACCCTCGCTCCGCCGCCGGCGCCACCCCCGACCGAGGGGCCGCCCCGCCCCGTCCACACGCCGCCAAGCTGGACGCCCTCCCGAGGCGGCGATCCGGAAGCGGATACGCCGGAGGCGCGCATCATCGCCGCCAATGCCGCCGCCCGCGTCGAGCCCCGCCAGCTGGGCTATTACAACGCAATGCAGGTTTTTCCGTGGAGCGAAGGCGCGCTTTACCAAATCTATTCCGCTCCCGGGCAGATCACCAATATCGCGCTTGAACCCGGCGAACGCCTGACCGGTCCCGGCCCGATCGCGGCGGGCGACACCGCGCGCTGGATCATCGGCGACACAACGAGCGGCGCAGGCCGCACCGAGCGCGTCCATATCCTCGTGAAACCCTCCCGCCCCGACATCTCCACCAATCTCGTCGTCAACACCGACCGGCGCAGCTATCACATCGAATTGTATGCCGACGAGGAGACCTGGATGCCCAGCGTCGCCTGGGCCTATCCAGAGGTGCGCGCCACGCCCCGCACCCCGACCATCCGCCGTCCCGCGATCCCGCCCGAGGCCGAGCGGCACTACCGTTACGGCTTGCAGGGCGACGCCCCACCCTGGCGGCCGGTCTCGGTCTTCGACGACGGGCGCCGTGTCTATGTCGTCTTCCCGCCCGGCATCGCCCAAGGCGAAATGCCCCCGCTCTTCGTGATCGGCGCGGATGGACGCAGCCAGATCGTCAACACCCGCGTTCTCGGCAACGTGCTGATCGTGGACCGCCTGTTCGGGGCCGCAGAACTGCGTCTCGGCGAAAGACGACAGCAGGTCGTGCGGATCGTGCGGACAGATGGCGATCAACGCCCGCCGCGCGCGCCCCAGCCAGAGGTGGAGCGATGACACAAAACCCTGATATCCAAGAGCCGCCACGGACCGAGAAAGACATCGCCCGCGAGCTTCGCCTCAGGCCCGATCCGCCCCGTGTCATGCGCCTGTCCCGCCGAGCCATTGCCTTTGCCACCGCAATCGGCGGTCTGGGTCTGGGCGCGGTCCTAATCGTGGCCCTGCAGAACAATCACCAGGAGGGCACCCAGACCGAGCTCTTTTCCACCGAACGCATTCAGGCGGCTGAAGGGCTGTCCACGCTACCTCGGGATTACGCCGATGTCCCGCGTCTCGGCCCACCCTTGCCCGGTGAGTTGGGCCGCGCCATCCTTGGGGCGCAAGATCGCGGCCAGCCGGTCCCGGCACCGCCCCTTTCCGCTCCATTGGCCCCCACAGTCGATCCGGAGGAACAACGCCGCCTTCAGGAACTCGACGCCGCCCGGCTGAGCGCCCTTTTCGCCGAGGCGCAAACCGTGCCGCGCGGCGGAGCAAAGGCCACACCGACGCCCCCCGCGACCGGTGCGCTGTTCCCCTCCACATTGGGCAGCCCGACGGCAAACGATCCGGTCTCAAACCGAGAGGCATTCCTCACCCGTCCCGGAGACACGGACACCGTCAGTGCGCAGCGCATAGTGCCGCCGCCCAGCCCCTACATCCTGCAGGCCGGAACGGTGGTCCCAGCCGCCCTGATCACCGGCCTGCGCTCCGATCTACCCGGCCAGATCTCGGCCCAGGTGACCTCGAATGTCTACGACAGCCCGTCCGGGCGATACCTGCTGATCCCGCAAGGCGCGCGCCTACTGGGAGAATACGACAGCCGCATCGCATCCGGCCAAAGCCGTCTGCTTCTGGTCTGGACACGTCTCATTCTTCCGGATGGTCGCTCCATTGTGCTGGAACGCGCGCCCGGCACGGACGGAGCAGGCGCAGCGGGGCTGCAGGACCGGGTCAACTATCATTGGGGTCGCGTCTTCCTCGCCGCAGGCCTCGCCACGATTCTGAACTTCGGCCTGGAAAGCGGGGCCGACAGCGAGGATGACGTCGCCCGTGCCATCCGCGAGGCCGCGCAAGATACAATCGGACGGACCGGAGACGAGGTCGTCCAGCAGCAGCTCGCCGTCCTGCCGACACTGACCATCCGACCGGGCTTCCCCGTCCGCGTCATGGTCACCCGCGACCTGATCCTCGAGCCCTTGGGAGAAGTCCGATGACGAAACTGAAGCTTGGCCCGATCCATGACGACAAGCCGGTCAAGCTGACCGTGGAACTTCCCGCCGATGTGCACCGCGACCTTTGCGACTACGCGGCTGTCCTGCGCCAACAGACCGGACAGGATCTTGAGCCCACCCGCCTCGTCGCCCCCATGCTCGACCGCTTCATGGCCACGGACCGCGGGTTCGCTGCAGCGCGCAAGGCGGGATCGAGGCCTAACCGCAAGAAACCAGACCCACCGAAGCCACTGGATTCCGATCAGGTCTAAGTATCTGAGAAATCGTAAGTCTCTTGGCCAATCGCATTGCACACGGATCGCACATCGGTCCGCCCTACCCGCCTCACGTTGCTGCGGAGTCGCTCCGATCCTCCAGGGGGGCTTTGGCAAAGTCATTAAACGTACGAGGGAGCGGACATTCCGACTGACCGCGGCGAAGGTGTCCGAAGAGCCCAATTTGTGAGTCTAGAATTTTCGCTGCGCGCGCACGCAGTACGAAAATCGCTGCACTTGCTCAATCTGCGACGCTGCACGGCGGCGGTGAAAGACACCGTTTGTTGGTCGCGCAGCGCGGATCAGTTGTGCAACTTACAGGTCGCGGAACGAAGCCGCTATTCGCTATTGTCGTCCGAAAGTCGGCTTTCCACTGTTCGCCACAAAACCGAAGAGCACGATTGGCGTCGAGCGGAACCTAGCAAATTGCTTGCGAGCGGCGACCATCATCGGCCTTCGCAACACACTTACCGAGATGGCAGACGATAGATCGCGTATGGAGCAGCAGCCTCGATATCCTCGCGGCTGGGTGGGTTACCGAAGTGGTCCAATAGCAGAGTTAAGGCGCTGTCAGTGAACCAGATGTCTCCGTTTGGTGCCACGGTCACACTGTCAGCCCAGTCTACTGCGCCATCCCGGACGAGTGTCTCCAACCTGCCGTCAGACAGCCGCATCAACCCCCC
Source organism: Pseudomonadota bacterium (assembly GCA_038527085.1). GTDB lineage: Bacteria > Pseudomonadota > Alphaproteobacteria > Caulobacterales > Hyphomonadaceae > UBA5336. The sequence continues at coordinate 10,691 of JBCBGD010000022.1, forward strand.
ATTTTCTACATCCGTCAGAATGACAGCCCCATCAGCGTCCAATGCGATGCCATCGGACATTGGTCCCGGACCGATCAATTCGACGGATGCTTCGAGAACCTCAGCGGTGATAGCCGGATCGTTGAGCAGTCTTGTTGGGACCCGGTACACGCTGTCATGTGTCATCGTGGCATAGATCAACCATTCACCGTCTTCGGTGATTTCCAATCCATCGACGCCAACTTGGAACGTCACCAACCCGTAGCCGAGCCGATAGGGCGATCCATCAGTCCGTCGCATCACCCAGTTCTGAGGCGCGGTGCTGTCATGATCGACCAGGACAGACCGGGCTGTTCTCGCTTCGGTATCCAACACGATGAGGGATGCAGAAGTGAACCGAAGCAGGCCAGTGTCCGCCAGATAGACGTACCGAAGGTCATCCGACACTCTCAGGTCCTGTGCAAACCCTCCCATTCCGTCTGGGAATTCAAATTCGAATTCAATCGTGCCTGAGGTCTGATCGATGGCGAGGACTTCGGTTGGCCGGCCCTCCATGGCCCCGGGCCGGACCGCCCAGACCCAGCCACGCGTGTCCACCGTGATACCAAAGACGCCATGGAGCCGTTCGCCCAAGCCCTCTCCGATTGGGATTGAACGCCCTTCCTCCCAGCCAAAGAGCAAAGCATCAGTATGGTCCTGAGGGGCATGGAACGGATGGTAGGTATAAAAGATTTTCCCGTTTGGCCCGGCTGCGACCATGCCGGGCGGGAATGGCAATTCGATTGCCACCTCAAGATCATCCCGAAGTGGCGCAGTGGAAACGTCCGGGTGGGGCTGCCCGCCACCGTAGATGAGTTTGACTGCAATCAACGCAGCCGACTAGCCCGAGGGCGGCGAAGGACATAAACTTGATGATGCGCATGATTGACCCAGATAGCTGACGAACTATACGTATTCATGCCATTTCGTTCACTTTTAGGAAGACTTGAAACGTGACAGCCCACAGTGACGTTAGGACAAAACGACGGGACCGCCTAATATCGGTCGCGACCGGTGTGTTCGTGGCGCACGGCTTTCGTGGCGTAACGATGGAAGCCATTGCTGAAGCTGCGTCTATTTCTAAGGCGACGCTCTACAGCTACTTCTCAGACAAGGCTGCAGTATTTGATGCGGCGGCCGAAGCTGTTGCACATAACTTGGTGGGGATTGTCGAGGCGGAGTTAAAGTCCGATCTGGACCCCAAGGACGCTGTGATGGCCGCTCTGACTGCCAAGCACGTCCATATTTATGGGCTAGTAAGGCAGTCGCAGTTCTCTGGCGATCTCTTCCAAGCCAAAGACGCCCTGAGTGCAAACCACTTTGACGATGCGGATGCGGTAATCCTTGAGATGTTGCGAACCAGACTGGCACCTGTTTGTGACGATAGCCTCGAATGTGCCGAGCTTCTGCTGGCCACGAGCCAAGGCATTGCAAATGTGGCAACATCGAAAGACCAACTCATAGAGCGCATCGCACGGCTAAGTGTTCTGATCGGCGATGGTCAGTGACTTGGGATTTTGAATTGTGCGGGCGGGTCATGGTGGGACGACACCATACTTGCGACCATTTCCCCCAACACAGGTGCGAACTTGAACCCGTGGCCCGAACAGGCGGAACACAGGATTATCTGCGGGTGAGCGGGCAAACGGTCGAGGATGAAATCCCCTGTGGGCGTAAGCATATAATGACAAAAATCGGTGTCGAATGGCGTCTTCGGAAGACAAGGCAGGCTTGGCAAGACGGTTTCAGCGATCTCCGCCACCTTACGTTCCGAAAGAGTGGTAGGTGCGCTTGCATCTCGACCGTTGTTTTCAACCATTACCTTCACGCCCAAATCCCGGTGAATGGGAAACACAGAACTCAGAACGCCACCGCCAAGATGAAAGATCAGAAGCGGCATGTGATCAGCGGTATGTGTTTGGGGGTCTAGAGGCTGATAGAAGGAAACCTGCTCCATCGACTTTGTGAGCAGTAACCGTGTGCCAAGGTGCGACGCAAAATTAGGTACCTGATCGCCCGCTGCGACGACCACAGTGTCCGCAAAGTGGGGGCCTTGGGCCGTTTCGAGACAAACCGGACCATCAGGGATGACCTGGTGCACGGGGCACCCGGTTCGAATGTCAGCGCCCAGCCTCCGTGCCTCATCGGCCAGAGCCGCTGCACAACGATCCGCATTTAGAACCGCAGACTGACCCTGCCACAATGCTGTGGCGTCATCAGGCATGTATAACTCTCGGTAGGCATCATTGACTTCCCGCCCGGACATCAATCGGGAAAACGCCCCGTGTTCGGCCAAAGCGTGGCGGTGCCCGTCAAACTGGTGGTGGCCGGAGAGATCAATGTCCAAGCTACCTGTGACTTTGTACAAGTCCTTCCCAACCTCAGCGCCAAGCCAATCCCACGCCTGAAACGCCTTTCGGGCCAGACCGACATAGAATTGGTCGTCGTAGCTCAGCCGGATGATCCGGGCCTTACCGTGGGAGCCGCCGTGAGGATGGGTCAGCGTCTTTGCTTCAAACAGAGTAACCGATTTGCCCTGCCGGGCCATGGCATAGGCGATGGAGAGGCCCATAATTCCCCCACCGATTACTGCGATATCGCTTTGCCCGTCGGTCATGTCTTAGCGGAACCAGAGTGTTGGTTTAAGCGATACTGACGCACTCTTTCGGCATTCCCGCAGGTACGACTGTCGCACCATCGCCGGGCTGGGCCACGGGTCCCACGCAAGAACACCCAGTCGCAATCGCATCCATCGCAGCAGCCGACCTCATGCTTTGGGTCCCTCAGCATGAAGTCTTCTAGGGTAAGGCCGATCCAAAGCAGAAGGTCGCTGGGCCGCTGAACGGGGAGCTTCGCGACCAAAGACAACGATGCTGGATCAATCTGTCGGTACTTGGCCACTTCACGCAAGACACTTGTGAGGATCGCTTCGGCCTCCTGTATCGCATGCTCATCTTCGACCAAGGGCGGGAGGAGTGACCGAAAGGCTTCCCTAAGGATAATGATCTCTGTCTGAGCACTTGAAGCTGCGCCAGGTTTCAGACTTGCCAGTCGCCTGAACTCGGAGGCTGTGGAGGTGTCGATCACGCCTGCAAACTCCGCCCAATTCACCAAGGCGGCATAGGTTGTGACACGATCGCCTGGCTCCGCGCCGCCTCGGTATTTGACGGAATTCACGAAATCCAAAGCCGGGTGCCCTGCAACGAGGCGGAGCCCATCGAACTCTAACTTGTGTGCCTTGGCCATATGGAACCCCGCGGATTGTAATGATTAAACATAGCTTGACTCATTACACAAGTTGTACCAGCGTCCTATTGATAAACGCGGAGGAACGTCGATGATTGCCCGAATTTGGCATGGTGCAGTGCCAGTGGAAAAAAGCGATGCCTACCTGGAAAAAATGCGGACTGTCGCTCTACCAGGCTACCGAGGCGTCGAGGGCAATCAGGGCGCTTGGGTGATGCACCGCATCGAAGGCGACGTAGCACATTTTGATATGCTGACGTTCTGGGACGACTATGAGGCCATCAAGCGGTTCGCAGGCGAGGATTATCGCGTTTCATACTACTTCGACTTCGACGATGACTTCCTGATCGAAAAAGAGCCACATGTCCGCCACTGGGAGATGTACGCCGACTAGGGCGTACTTTCGACAGCGGTGGGAAAGTCCGACCAGATTTGGGGCGTCGCCGCCGCCATGGCAGCGATATGCATCTATGCCGGGATGTTCACCGTCGGGCGTCACGGGGGTGCGAACAACCTGGACGGTTTTGACCAAACTGCCCTACGCTTCGTCGTTTCTTTCGTTGTCTTGATCCCGTTTGCTTTGTCTCGCGCGAAGGGCATTCTTGAGCGCCTCGGGGCATGGCGCATCGTTGCATTGCTCGTTCTTCAGGGAGCGGTATACAGCTTCATCTTCCTGGCCGGTCTCGTCTTCGCACCCGTCGCGTACGGGGCGGCCCTTGTGCCGGGTCTACAGCCGTTTGTTGTCATGGGATGGAGCTTTTTCCTGCTGGGCGAACGGCCTGGGACGGCGCGTCTGATCGGTCTGATTGTTTGCCTGACCGGCTGCGGTTTTATCATTTTGGGCAACTTGGTGGAATTGACGGCAGGGGTTTGGATTGGAATTGCCCTGTTCCTTTTGTCGGCCCTGATGTGGGGCAGCTACACTTTCCTCCTGCGCCAATGGAACGTGCAACCGATGGACGCTTTATTCGTTGTGGGCGTGTCGTCGGGGGTCTTGTTCCTACCGCCGTATTTTCTGGTTGCAGGGGCATCGCTCTTTGAGGCTCCGTTGGATGCAATAGCCATTCAAGCCGCCTATCAGGGTGTGTTCGTCGGGATCATTGCAGTTCTTCTGATGCCCTTCGCTGTCGGCAAAATAGGCAGCACACATGTCGCAGCCTTAACCCCATCAATGCCAGTTTTGGCGACGCTGTTTGCTCTTCTAATTCTCAAAGAGGCTCCAACAACTATGCAGTGGGTGGGATTGGCCATTGTTACCACAGGATTACTCGTAGTGCAGTATCCGACGTTCATACGTATGAGAGGTTCGCATCCGTAATTTAGATTTTTCTTTTAGGCGACGGTAGCTTGGTTCCTCTGCTCATCAGCCGCTTTTCTGAGGTCGCAAATTGACCGGAATGTCTGAGCATTAGATCTGCTCAGCCCACTCAAAGAAGGCCTCTTCCGGGATAATCGAGCTGCAGTACTGCTATGAGCCGAAGAGCTAACAATGATCTGGACGACCGACCGTAACGTGGCCGCATTGTTACGGTTTGTCGCCACCCGAAGGTCTGATCTGGCTGCGGCGAAAGCGAAGTTTCGGCCCGAGCCACATCGGCATTGTTGAACGGCTGTTTCGGCGATTTGCGCCGCGCCGCAACAACAAGCATGCCGCAAGCGCCAAACCATGCTGCGCCAGCGAAGCGTGAAAAACTAATGACCGCAAAGTCCGCATAGCGGCCATCTGCCCACAGAAAGTCAGCGTTTAAAACAGCCCTTCGGCCTGTCGCTCATTCGGACATGCGTCCTCAGAGCGGCGTTGTGTCCTGGATCCCGGTTGACCCGCTGCGCGAGCACTTCGGTTGTTGGCCGTGTCGTCGGGTTGCGTTCCGTTTGGATGTGCTGCGCAAATCTTCACGCCACTTCACCCGCCTTTGACGTCCACGCCCTACGTTTGCCTGCTTACGGCGGGGCAACCTGATGTCATCACACACACACATGAGGGCGGAAGCTTACCCTGCTGGATGGCCACCGGAACGTCCCGCGTCAAGGATCACTCAAATCATCAGAAAGACGGTTTCCACCCCGTCGGGGCGGACCCTCCGCATTTCAGCTGATTTAAGCGCCCAGCAAGCTGGCGGCTCTGCCGTCCCTGACTCAAGCCGTTCCGGTAACCAGATGGGGTGGATGGCTCCCATTTCCCGGCGTCGCGATGCGCCATAGTGCAGGTGTCATGATCTGCGATTGAGAGGAGCCACCCAATGCAAGTTACCACCGTTGGCCTGGATTTGGCCAAGTCCATCTTTCATGTGCATGGCGTCACTGAGACTGGAGATGTTGCATTCAATCGACCGCTGCGTCGGGCACAAGTTTTGGCGTTCTTTGATCGTCTCGCCCCATGTCTGGTCGGTGTTGAAGCTTGTGCGTCGAGCCACTACTGGGCGCGCGAGTTGAGCAAGCTGGGCCACGAAGTCCGGCTGATGCCACCGATGTACGTCAAACCCTACGTGAAGCGAGGCAAATCCGATGCCGTCGACGCCGAAGCGATCTGCGAGGCCGTGACGCGGCCGACGATGCGCTTCGTTGAAGTCAAGTCGGAAGACCAACAGGCGCTCCTTAGCTTGCATCGTGGTCGCGATTTCCTGGTGCGGCAACGCACCCAGATGATCAACATGATCAGAAGTTTAGCCGCTGAATTCGGCATCACCATCGCGCGTGGCGTTGCCCGCGCCCTCGCATTCGCGAAAGGCCTTATCGACGGAGTCGATACGACGTTGCCCGAGATCGCAAGGGACGTTCTGCGCGTCCTAAGTCGGCAACTCCTGGTTCTCCACAACCGACTGCAATGGTTCGAAATCAAGATGCGGCTCGAGGCGAGCAAGAGCCGACAAGCCAAACTCTTACAGACAATCCCAGGCGTTGGTCCTGTGACCGCTTCCGCCGTGGCAGCCACCATTGGGTCGGGACAGCAATTCCGAAACGGTAGAGAATTTGCCGCTTGGTTGGGGCTCACACCTCGCAACCATTCCAGTGGTGGAAAAGAACGGTTGGGCAAGATCACGAAGATGGGTGACAGGTACCTGCGCCAACTCATCGTGGTCGGCATGACGTCACGCGTCAGGCAGGTCGCTAATCACCCAGACCGCGCTGATCCATGGCTCGCGGACTTGCTACAAAGAAAGCCTGCGCGTCTTGCGACCGTCGCCATGGCGAACAAGACGGCCCGGATCATATGGGCCGTGCTGACCAGGAACGAACCGTACAAGCCACATGTGGCTTGAGCACGAAAGGAACCAAGAGATAGCAAGACCAACGATGTGATGGTGTACCCTTCAGCCGCACCGATCAGGACGCTCCGACGAATGTCCCGGGCGCAATTGCCCGCAAAGCAGTTAGGAACCTGATCTGCGGATCCCATCAGGGCCAGCGGTCAACACCGCGCACACAGGCCGGACACAAGACCGCTTCTGAAAACGTACACGCAATCCCATCCAACCCTTGCTAATCGGGAGCCATCCACACAAGACATTCGGCAATGCCACCGCGCTCATGCGGCGGGCCAAAAAAACAAATATCTGGAGATAAGAACATGGCTGTTGATACAGCGAACGCGTTTCTCTCGTGAAACGCACTTGATTTTCAGCGTCTTTGTTCGACATTCCTCATTGCCGATCCCGGAATATGATTTGTCACCATATTGCTCCGCTAAATGTTGTGTCGTTAGCGTTGATCCCCAGATCGGCTTGATCTGTCAAATACCACCTATTTGGAGAGCCGCGTGTCATATTGAGCCGAGCAGCTACCTGTTAAGAGGTTG
>JBCBGD010000023.1:0-17315 GCA_038527085.1 Pseudomonadota bacterium
CGGGGAACCCGGTCGGATTGGGGAAGTTGTATCCCTTGAGTGAGTGCGGTTGCCGCGCGCGGCGCACCGCATATCTTATTGACTAAGGAATACGATAAGGAGCGACAATGACGAGCCAAAAGGACCGCCAGGATGAGGATCGCAGCGTCGTGATCGGCATCGCCCGGCAATTGGCCGATGGCCGCGAGGCAGGCACGGCGCTGGACGCCGCGCGCCGCCGCGGCTGGCTCGATGCGGCCGGCGAAGTGACCCGCGAAGGCCGGGACCTCGCCCGCTCCCTCACCGCCCAGCGCCGCACACGGACAGTGTTCCGCGGGTTTTAGACAGATACCGCCTGTTGCGGACCCGACACTCTGACCCGTGTTCGATGTCTGCGCGTGCGCTTAGGCTGGTGATCTACATTTGACCTTCATCGCGGGGCACACGCGCTTTAGGGTCCAAGCATGGGTCAGATCACATCGCTCTATGTGTACAAGGTCGTCGGGCAGGCGAGCGACGGCGTCGAGACGCATGATCTTGTCGAAGGTCTCGGTCTTTCCCCTGATGGGCCCATCGATCCGTCCCAGATGGTGTCGTCGGCGGAGTACTATCGGTTCTTTGCAAAGCTGTCTGAAAGAGATCCGGACGGTCTGAGACTTCCGCTCAAGATCGGCGCGGCCATGCGCAGCGATGAATACGGCGCGTTCGGATTGGCGTGGAAATCAGCCCCTGACCTTCGCGGCTCCTATGCGCGTTCACAGCGCTATGGCCATGTCCTGGGCAGCGCTGAGACCTATGCCATGGAACAGACCCAGGAGGGCGTGTTTTTCCGCCTGGACAAGGCGGGTGATGGCAGCCTCGGCATGTTGCTGTCCAATGAGGCCAGCCTGTCAGCCGTGGCCACCATCAGCCAGGAAGTCAGCACCGCGCCGTTCGTGCCGAAGGGCATCTTCTTCAAGCACGCGCCGCGCGGTGACATCGCCGTCTACGAGGCCCATTTCGGCTGCCCTGTGCACTTTGAAGCCGAGCGAGATGCCCTCCTCGTCACCGAGGACATGCTGGCGGTGCCCAACAAGCTCGGCGATGAGACCATTGCCAAATTCTTCGACCGGCATCTGGCGGCGGAGCTCGCGGCCATGACCGATGATACCGGATTGGAGCAGCGCGTGAGGATCGCCGTGTCACAGACGCTGAGCGAGGGGGTGCCGGGCGTCACCGACATTGCCAGCCAGCTCGGCATGAGTGGCCGCACCTTGCAGCGCCGGCTGTCAGACAAGGGCGCGTCGTTCCAAGGCCTTGTAGACCTCGCGAGACGTGAATTGGCTGAGCAACTGTTGAAGGACACGGACTACAGCCTCGCCGAGGTGGCGTTTCTGACGGGATTTGCCGAGCAAAGCGGGTTCACCCGCGCCTTCAAGCGCTGGGCGGGGCAGACGCCGAGGTCTTACAGGCTGGGTCAAACGCCTGGCTGACGCCTGTTTGGCGCGATGGGTCAAAACCTTGGCGCGCACTGGCAAGAGCGGACCGCCCGATTTCCCTATCCATTGACTTGCAGCAACCCGAAAGGAGCAAGTCGATGAACTTCCTGCGCAAACCCAAACCTCTCACACTCATCCTCGGCGGCACGGGCAAGACCGGTCGCCGTGTGGCTGATCGCCTGACAGCGATGGGCGAGGCCGTGCGGATCGGATCGCGCTCAGCCGTCCCCGGCTTTGACTGGAACAATGAGGCCAGCTGGGACGCCGCCCTTAAAGGCGTCACAGCGGTGTACATCACCTATGCGCCTGATCTTGCCTTCCCCGGCGCCACAGACGCCATCCAGGCCCTCGTGAACAAAGCCAAACGGGCCGGCGTGAAACGTCTCGTGCTTTTGTCGGGGCGCGGCGAAGAAGAAGCCCAGGCCAGCGAACGTATCGTCCAGGCCTCAGGCATCGACTGGACCATTGTACGCGCGAGCTGGTTCAATCAGAACTTCTCCGAGGGCGCCTTTATCGACATGGTGCTGAACGGCGCGATCACGCTGCCCGCAGGAGATACGCCGGAGCCGTTCGTGGACGCGGACGACATTGCCGATGTCGCGGTCGCAGCCCTGACCCAGGATCACCATGCCGGGCAGCTGTACGAGGTTACCGGCCCGCGGCTGATGACGCTGGCGGATGTGGCCGCGGACCTGTCTGCCGCCACGGGGCGCGAGATCGTCTATGTGGACGTGCCCCATGAGGGCTTCATGGCCGAGATCGAAGCGTCTGGCGCCCCCCATGAGGTGGCCTGGATGCTCGATTACCTCTTCGCCACCGTCCTTGATGGTCGCAACGCCAGCTTGACCGATGGCGTGGCCCGCGCGCTCGGCCGTCCCCCGAAGGATTTCGCAGCCTATGCCCGCGATGTGGCCCGCACCGGCCTGTGGGAGCGCGCGGCATGAGACAGGTCATCAAGGAACTTCTGATTGTCGTCTTCGAAGCGATTTCCGCGTCGAACTCCCCCTCAATGCCAACGCTTCCGATCCATGGAGACACCGCAATGACCTATGATTGGACTCTCTATCTCTCGCTTTTCCTCGCGCTCTGGAGCGCTGTCATCGGCGGGGTGTTCTCTGCCTTTTCCGAGTTCATCATGCGCGGGCTGTTGCGCGCCGAACCGGCTGGCGGGATCGAAGCGATGCAGCACATCAATCGCACCGTTTTGCGCACCCAGTTCGTCGCCGGGATCCTCGCGATCGCGCCCCTGTCGATTGCGATGGGCATCTATGCAGCGAGCGCCCTCGACGGTGTCGCCAGAACGGCCCTGATCGCTGCGCCGCTTGTCTATGTCCCGACGGTTTTCCTCATGACGATGTTCGGCAATGTGCCGATGAACAACCGGTTGGACCGGATGGATCTTCATTCAACGGAAGCAGCGGCCTATTGGCAGGCCTATGGCCGGGACTGGACGCGGCTGAACCATGTCCGGACCCTTGGCAGCGTTCTGACCGCAGGGCTCTACCTGGTCGCCGCCATGGGCCTGGTCGCGTAGCAACGAAGACTGTCCGGGCGACCGCGAGATCCGGACGCTTTCAGGCCTGCGCGCGCGCGACCGAGCAAGCGGTTTTCGGAGATCCGGAAGCTGGTCCAGTGGCGCCAGCTTCGCGCCCGACGCGGACGGCGCTGTCACCCGCCTCCTGGAAGTGGTATGATATGGTCTGAGCCTGCAGTGAAATCACCGACCTCGGGGAGGCGGACGCCGTGCGCAGCATCGTATTGATCCTCAGTCTTCTCGGGCTGGCCGCGTGCGGGCAGCAAGCCGCCGAGACTGAAGCGACCCCGGCCCCGGAAATGGAAACCGAGACCGCATCCTCCGGGGACGCCGACGCCTCGACGCCTGCCGGCTCGCTCCCGCCTGCTCCGACGTTTGCAGAAGACGGAGACACGTTTCGGGCCGCCACCGGAGAAGAGATTTCGGTCAAACTCGAGCTGCCGGATCAGGTCGGCACCAACCATGCGTGGCAATTGCAGGACAATGCCTGGCCAGATCATCTGTCCTGGGGAAACACATGGACAAGCTTCGAAGGCGCCCTGCGATACAATGATGTGATCATCAATGCCGACGCTGCCGGTGAGAGCGACCTGACCTTCATTCGATATGCCGACGGTCAGCCTACCGAGGAGCAGGTAACGGTCACGGTGATCGTCGACTAGGCGCGACCAGTTCATCCACCGTCCGCGCTTTGCCTTTTTTCGGACATCGAGAAGGACCCTGCTGAGAGTCCGCCAAGGGCCGCTTCCAGGTCAGTCATCGCAACACACCAGACATAGTCAGTAAATGGCACCTGAGCGCCCCAAGCTTCATGGGCAAACTTCGAGCGCTTCGGTCATCACGTCAGCACGGTAGCGGTCCACTTCGAGAAATGCGTTGGCCTCCTCCAGGGCTTGTGTGACCGGCTGCATCTCCGCGAAGGCCTGGCACCGCTCATCGGGTTTTCCCCACATCTGGTAGAGCAAGGTGAGGTCGAAGAGATGGATCATCTCGTTGCGAAGGAGTTCTGGCGAATCCGGCTGGGCTTCGAGGCGAGCCCGTGTACGATCCAGTCCCAGTCTGCCGAGACGCTCTGATTCCTCGAATTGGCCAGCGACGGCATAGGCGCCCATCATTTCTGCCTGGGTGATCTCGAAGTTTTTTGGCCAGGTCTCATTGTTGGGATCCAGCGTCTTGAGCGCTTCGAGGTCCGCCAGAGCGGCGTTGTAGTCTGCAATGGCCTCCTCGCCACGCCCGGAGTTCATATTGGCGAAGCCGCGAAACCCCGAAACCCTTGATCGCGCTCTGATATAGAAGGGATTGTCTGGCGCCGCTTCGATTAACTCGTTCGTGCGTGCAAGGCCCGAATCCAGATGATCAAGCGCTTCGGGACCCCGCATGGCAAACACGAAACTTCGGCCCAGATTGGTTTCTGCGCCAGCGAGCAGGAGTTTGAGCTTGTCATCATCAGGTCGCGTTTCGAGGGCAGCTTCAGCATCGCTGATCAGGGCCTCATAAAGTGCCATGGAAGGCCTCTGGTCCTTCGTGTTGGCTTGGGACGCGAAAGCAAGTTCGGCGCGCGCCGAAAAGGCCGCGTTCTGCAAAGAAGGATTGTCGCCGGGACCGGCGGCCGTAGCCACTTCAAGCGCGCGACTTGCGTAGTCTTCGGCGGCGGCGATATTCTGGTCGAGATAAGAAGCAATCTGGCTGCGTTGTACCAACGCCCCTGCCAAAGCCAGCCGGATTTCCTGGCTGCCTTGGGATCCGGTCAGCTCTGCTTCCAGCATCTCGATGGCCCGCTGAAGGTTGGCTTTGGCCGATGCCGTATCGAGGCGCGCGCCGCGCGAGGGCGACCCTTGGATTTCAGCGAGCCTTGCTAGGCCACGCGCCGTTTCGATTCGGACTTCGGTTGGCGCGCCCCGTGCTGCCGAAAGGTCATTGAGATAGGTTTGCGAGGCCTGTGCCAGCAACAACTGCGCCTGAGAACTCTGCGGCACGCGCTCCAGGGCATCGTACATGTCGAACATCATGGTGGTGGCAAGAGAGCGGACGTCTTCGAAACGCGCATCGGCCTCCTGGCGCGCGGACTCTGCGCGAACATAGAGCGCGTTGAGGATGAAAAGGCCGCCGATCAGGCCGGCCAGAACCACGCCCCCCGCTGTCAGCGCCAAGGGCCTGCGCTTCATGAGCTTGCCGGAATGGTAGAGCAGACCGCCGCGACGGGCACTGACAGGCTTGTGGGCCAGCCAGGCCTCGAGATCCTCGATCAATGCATCTGCCGAGGGATAGCGATCGCTCGGCGCACGCGCCGTTGCCTGGCCTATGATTGCCGACAGATCGCGGTTCGTGTTTTCCTGACCGATCAAGGCCCGCAGGAGCCGGCCGAGGGAATAGATATCTGACAGCGTGCTGACGGCCGCGCCTTTCGAGCGTTCAGGCGCAGCGTAGCCGGGGGTAAAGCTGAGACTGGGAAGTGACGAGGCGTCTTCTGGATCAAGGTTCAGACCCTGGTCTGGCCGCGCAATGCCGAAATCAATGAGTTTCGCCTGGCCCTCGCGTGTGACGAGCACATTGGACGGCGTCAGGTCCCTGTGGATGATCAGGTTCTGGTGGGCAAAGCGCACCGCTTCGCAGACCGAGACCATGAGCTCGACCCGTTCTCGCAGGGAGAGATTTTGTGCCTGAGCCCAGTCAGTCAGCGGCTCACCGTCGACATACTCCATAACGATGTAGGGTGCGCCGTCCTCCAGCGTGCCGCCATCCAGCAGTCGTGCAATCCCCGGATGATTGAGATTGGCCAGGATTTGCCGTTCCCGTTGGAAGCGTTCGATAAGTTCCTCGCGCAGGAGTCCTGGCCGGATCACCTTGATTGCGGCAGTGTGATCGAAATCCCCAGCATCGCGCTCGCCCTTGTAGACTGCGCCCATGCCGCCGCGTCCGATGATGCCCTCAATCCTGTAGGCGCCGATCCGGTCCGGTGGGGGTGGATCGTCAGGCGCGGGACGCGCGCCTCCGGTTTGCAGTCCGGCTTCGGCAAGGGAGTCATGGGCAAGCAGCGAGAGGACCCGGTCGCGCAGCCGTGCATCGCCCCCTGCCTGTGACGACACCCATTCGGCGCGGGTCTCGGAGGGCTGGTCCAAGGCACGTTCAAGCAGGTCCAGCGCGCGGCGTTCCAGATCGCGGTCGTCCAAGGCTCCCCCCTTTTCTCCTCACCGTTGTATATACTCCACAAGGCGCAAGGTTTGCATACTCTGGACCAGAACCGCTGCATGGGGACAGTATTCGGCATGAGCGAGGTCAATGCAGAACAGGCCCGCCCCCTTCTTGCGGCGTGGCGCGCCGGAGACGAGGGTGCGCGCGACAGCCTGTTTAGCCTGTTCTACGATGAATTGCGGGCAGTCTCGGCAGCGCTTCTGCGCGGCGAGGGGAATGTTTCGCTCTCGACGGGCGACCTCGTCAATGAGGCTGTGATCCGCCTCGTCGGGCTGAACCGGATCGACTGGCAGGACAAGGCCCACTTCATGGCGCTCGCCGCGCGGATGATGCGCCGGGTGTTGATCGACCATGCGCGCAAGAAGAATGCGGGCCGGCGCGACCATTTCCGCATCACCCTGATCACGGGACTGCACCATGGCCAGGAAGCCATTGACCTGCAGCGCCTTGATGAGGCGCTCATCCGCCTCAAAGGCATCGATCCGGTGCGCGCCGAGATTGTCGAGCTGCGCTATTTCGGTGGCCTCACCGTGGAGGAAACCGGCGAAGTGGTCGGCCAGTCCCCGTCCAGCGTCAAACGCAGTTGGCGGGCGGCCCGCGCTTGGCTGTCAGCCGCCCTTTCCGAGGATTTCGGAGACTGATTTCTAGAAGGCGAACAGGTCCGCCTCCTGATGGGCCATTCCCATATCTTCCATCCAGGTAAAATCGAACCCTTCGCCTTCCACCGCAGGCAGGGCTGCCGGCTGGGCCGCCTCCGCGGGCGGGAGCGCCAGATCTTCATAAAGATCCAACGCCCCCACCTGCATCTCCCCACCTGGGAGCGTTCTGAAGTCGAAGGAGTCGATGTTTTCCAAGCTGAAATACGCGCTCGCCTCGATTATGGCTGAGTCTGGAGCGTCGACCGATTCAGTCGGAGTCAATTCGGATGAGGACGCCGTCGCTTCCTCGGCTTCCCCCCCTCCGCTGAAGTCGAAACTATCAGTGAGAACTGCCACTTCGGGGGCATTGGCGGTGCTGCCGTTTGCCGGACCCGTCTCGTCCAAAACGAAGTAGCGGAATGGCGACGAGCCGTCCTCGCCCGGAACGACGTCTACGACTGAGACTGTCCCATCCGGTTCAAGACGCACCAGTTCTTGACCGAAACCATCCACAAGTCCGTTGAAGTAAAGTGCTCCATTGAACTCAATGAAATCGAACGGCACTGCGAAAGACTCGCCAGCCACGATATCTGATACTCGGACTACAGTCCCGTCCGTTTCGTAACGATGCACTTTGACTTCACCATCGGCGTCGAATGCGCGAAAATACAATGCGCCATCGAAGATTGCATAATCGATTGGGAACGAACCGCCACTGCCGGGAACAATGTCTGCGCCCAATTGCACAACACCGTTTTCGTCCACGAAAAACAGTTCCACACCCACATTGGCATCGCCAACACCGGTGAAGAAAAGTTTGTTGTCGAACTCTAAGAAGAATTCGGGGGTCAATGGCCCCGCTTCGCCGTCGCGGTTAAGTTGTTCAATAGACTGATCTGGATTCACCCTGAACAAATCGAGTGATCCGTCTTCTGTGCGTCCCCTGAAGTACAATGCATTATTGAAAACCGTAAACTCTTTGGGATCCAAACCAGAAATGCCGGGATAAAAGTCTATTGTAGTTAGCGTGCCATTTGCATCATAGCGGGCAAGCTCACTGCCAACGTTGGGAAAGCTGCCCCCCAGATAGAGTGAGCCACCAAATTCGACGAGTTCCAGCGGCCTGGCCGACGTAGAGTTGATGTCTGCAGCGATTGTGACAGTGCCGTCCGGGTCTATCCTGAACAAATCAGATCCGCCGCCGGGATTGGCCGTGAAGTACAAATCGTTATCCAGCTCCACCAGCTCATCTGGCCCGATTCCAGCGAAATTGACCGGCATTTGACTGACGAATACCGGTTGTCCGGTCTGGTCGAGTTTATAGAGGTCGGCCGTGGCGCCGAAACCTCTCCCACCGACAGCGAAGAACAGTTCATCATCGCGCACGAAAGGTGTTCCGATCTCTCGATCCGGAAAGTCCGCCACGGGTTGCAATTGTTGATCTTGATCAACTTTGAACAAGTCAATCGAGCTTACTCCATCACTATTTGCCCTGAAGTAGAATTCGCCTTTGAACGCCAAAAAATTCTGTGGACTGGAGTCGGCTGTGCCCGAGGCAATATCAAACAGCTCCAGATTGCCATCGCTGTCCAGGCTGAACAGTTCAAATCCGGCATCCGGATCTTCGGCAACGAAGAAAAGCGTGCCGCTGGTCGGTCCAGTCCCACCGCTGCCCGGCTCAATCGACACTGTCTGTATCGCCGCAGCCTCATCGTCGCCATCTGTCGCTGTGATGGTCAGCGTGAAGTCGCCTGCGAAACTGGCGGGCGCGGTGAAGGTGAAGTCCATGGGCGGCGGGCCGGTGAAGGTCACCGATGTGCCATCTGCGGAGGGGCTCCCGGCGGAGAAGGTCGTGCCCACGGGAAACCCGTCATAGGTCACGCTTTGCGCCGGCCCGGCCATGTCGTCGGCCAGGGTGAATGCCGGTATGGTCGTTTCCGCTCCTGCCGTGCCTGAGACATCGACGGCTTCTGAGCTGGCTGATCCATTGACACCCGCCGTCGCCGTAGAGATGGCTCCGGCACTGTCGGCATTTGCATTGGCAAATCCGCCAGCCGCAGCGTCGGCCATCGCATCGGAGCCATTGTCGGCCACGGCAATAGCTTCGGAGCTCTGGAATGAGCCGTCACCGGAGGAAAAGGCCTCTGCAACCGAATTGACATCTGCGGCGGCGGCATCGGCATCGCCGCCAAGTTCGGCGGTCGCAGTGGCTGTGCCCGACAAGAAGGCAACAGCGAACGCGTCTGCCCCAGCATCAGCGTCCGAACTTGCAAATCCGCCATCCTCTGCGTCGGCCTCCGATAGAGAGCCGTTGTCTCCGAAAGCGGAGGCTGTAGAGCCGGTGTCAGCATTGGCTATTGTGGTGCTGTCATTGTCGGCCGTCGCATTTGCGAATGAGTCTATTCGTGCTTCGGATCTGGCTGACGAGGTCAGACGGGCATCGCTTGTGGACTGCGAACCAAGCGTTGCTGTTGCTCTCGCAGTCGAGCCGCTCTCTGCGCGCGCGTCTGAGGCGCTGTCATTGTCCGCCGTGGCCGTCGCAGTGGACCCTGCATCCGCCGCCCGTGCCAGGGCAAAGGACTGGTCAGTCGCTGCGCTTTCGGATTCAGCGCCAAACAGGGCGATGGAGAAGGCCCCCGCATCGCCGGTCACGTCACTGGTCGCGCTCGCGCCGTCCACGGCGGCGGCCGAGGCGATTCCGAACCCGTCAAAGGCGGTGAGATCGATCGCATCGAGGTCCACATTGAAGAGATCAAGGCCCATGGCGTCATCAGGCAGCGGGTCGCCGCCGCCATCGATGAGGAAGCTTTCGAGCAGCCGGTCGAGCCCCGTATCGCCGTCTGCGTCCGGGGTTAGCGCCTCGACAAAGCCGAGCCCGCCGGTGATGGTGACCGCTTCGGCAATCTCATTCGCGCCGGCCATGGCCTCAGCGGTGGCGGTTTCACCCTCGGCCAGATCGCCCGCCAGGGTCAGCGTACCGCGCAGGATGCCGTCATCGGGCAGATCGTAGACGCCCTCCAGATCGTTCGTCCGGCTTTCGATCACATACCGCAGCGTACCCGTATCGCTCTGCTCGCCATCGGTGACGGAGAAGGTGACGATGACCTCAGCCGTCTCGCCAATTACCAGCCCCGCGAAGGCCGGGCCGGTGCTGTCAATGGTGAAGCTGCCCGCATCGCCTGTGCCCGGTGCCAGGGTGAAGCCGGCATCGGCAAGGCTCACATCCTGGCCATCAATCGTGACGCTGATGAGGGAGATGTCCTCGGCTTCGAGATCGCTGTCAGCATCGCTGGCAAACCCATCGATCAGCGCCACATCGCTGACCGTGAAGATGGCCTTGATGTCCGCCACAATGCCGAAATCGAGGTCAGCGGCCACCGGCGCGGCGCCCATGACCATCCCCGCATCCAGCGTGACCGGGATGGTGATCTGCACACTCGTGTTGCCGAGCATTTCGTCGGAGGCGAAGACGCGAATGTCGAAGTCGCCCTCCGCATCGGCTGGCGCGGTGAAGGCGAAGCCGACAGGCGGCAAGCCATCAAAGCTGACCTCGGTGCCTGTCGGATTTGGCATTCCATCGGAGAAGGTCGTGCCTTCCGGAAAGCCAGTCAGCGTCGTACTTATGGTGCCCGAGGCCATTCCGCCGAACGGCACCTCGACGGCTTCGCCCGCAGTTCCGGAGATGTTGGCTGCGCCGAACTCACCAGTTGTGCCACCGACCTGGACCAAGGTTGCCAACACGCCTGAGAACAGGCCATTGGCCACCGATCCATCCTCGGCGCGGACGCTGCCCCCGGAGCCACCAATATACTCCGCGTCCACGGAGGACCCATTCAGGGCTGTGGCAGACACATTTGGGCCGTCTTCGCCCCTGATAATGGCAAGTGAGCTGGTGTCGGTGAACGAGCTGGCAAAGGCGCCGTCAATCGCGATGGAAACCCCGCCTGCAGCACCGTCGAACACTTCATCGGTGATGTCGACGAAGGCGATGGCTTGGCTGTCATTCTCCGCGAGCGCATAGGCGATGGACAAGCTGTCGCCTGGCGGGTTGGTAACGAAGTCACGGATCGTTGTGAGGATCGTGGCGTCTTCGGCCAGGTCCTTAAGCGTGTTTGGCCCGGCAAACTCAATGTCGGCCAGCGCCTCACCAGGGCCCGCATCGGCTTCAGCGCGTAGCACCTCACCGGCAACATTCTCACCGGCATAACGCAGGTTCACGTCAAACTCGCCCGGCACGCCGACCACGGTGAAGGTCAGCTCGCCCTCATCGGTAAACGTGCCATCGGTGACGGTATATGTGACCACCACGTCGGCGGTCTGGCTGCCGGTTAAGCTGTCATAGGCGGTCGCACTCGTATCGGTGATGAAACCACCGGCATCGCCTGCGCCTGGAACGTAGGTGACGCCCACCGCCGCCAGAGACGTTTCCACGCCATTGATCGTGGCCCCAGTGAACATGATCGAGGCCGCATTGAGGTCTGAATCCGCATCAGTGGCCAAGTCAGCCACGATATCCACCGACGAGGCATCAAGCACGATGTCTGTAGGGATGAAACCATTGACCGTAAAGTCGAGAGCCACGGGGGCGGCGCCGGTTTGCGCCTCATCGGCGCCATTGATGGTGATCGTCACGTCCTGTGTGGTGCCGTCGATCGAGGTGGCGGTGAAGGTTTCGGTGAGCGTCTCGCCGTCGTCCAGGGCCTGGACAGCGGGATTGGTGTTGTCGAGCTGGTAAGTCCAGTTGCCGTTCGCTGCGAGGCTGAACGATCCGAAATCGCCCTCGGTATCGTCCTGCGGCTGGAAGGCGGCTTCATCGGCATCGGGATCGTCTATGGTGAGCACGCCCGAGGCGGTCAGCACGGCGTCTTCGGTCACCTCGCCGTCGGTGTCCCCGCCAAGGATGGCGACATCATTCACGCCGTTCACGGTTAAGGTGAACTGGTTGAGCGTGGTCGCCCCCTCGCCATCGATGACGCTGTAGGTGATCGGGCTGACAATGTCGGCGTCTGCCGGTAGGGCGTTGAACGTGTTCGTATCGAACGAGACCGTGCCATCGCCATTGTCTGTGCCGAAGTCGGCAATGGAGATGGTGAGCAGGTCATCATCGCCATCCGGGTCGGTCTGGTCCTGCAGGAGGTCGAGCGTGATGACGCCGTCATCTTCGGTGAACGGACCGAAAGTGAGCGGCGTGACCACCGGCGCGAGATTGTCGGCCGGCGGTTCATCATCATCGAGCACGGTGAGCGTGGCGGAGCCGGAATTGGTGCCGGGCGCACTGGCGGTGATGGTGACGGTCTGGTCGCCATCATCGACCGGGTCGTCATCGGCGATGGCGAGGAAGGTGGCCGAGGCCTCGCCGGCCCCGATCTCGACCGTCATGGGAACGCCAAGCTCGCCTGTATCGCTGTTGGAGAGGGATACGGTCAGCGGCTCGGTCGTCTCCCCGGTCCGGGTCACGGTGCCGGTCGTCTGGCCGCTGGCTTCTTCTATCTCATCCACATCAAAGCTGACCGTCAGCTCAACCGGCGGGGGCGGTGGAGGCGGGGGCGGCGGTGGACCATCGCTGCCAATCGTGAAGGTGATCGTCTCGCGGCCGATCTCGCGGCCCTGTCCGCCATCCCTGTTGGTGGCGATCACGGTCAGGGAATAGGTGCCATCGGTGAGGCCGGGGTCGGCGTCATTGAAATCCCCGCGCCGGTCACCGAACAGGGCAAATGGCAGGGCGTTTTCCGTGCGCGCCTCGATCAGGTCCTCGTCGGCGTCGCGCAGCTCAAACCGGATCGAGCCGTCATCATCGCTCGCGTCACCGTCGCTGACATAGTTCGCCGTGATGCCCCGGTTGACCGCGGCCAGGCCTGACAGGTCGATCGTATCGCCATCGGCGAAGACAGCGACATCCGTGTCGGTCTCTGTGTTCACGAATTTGAACTCGAACTCGCTGTCACCCTGTGGCGGTGGCGGTGGGGGTGGCGGTGGCGGAGGAGGTGGTGGTGGCGGAGGTGGTCCATCGCTATCGATGGTGAAAGTGATCGTTTCGCGTCCGATTTCACGGCCGCTGCCCCCATCCCTGTTGGTGGCGATGACGGTCAGCGAATAGGTGCCATCCTCAAGGGCGGGGCGCGCATCGCGAAAATCGCCATTGCTGTCGCCAAACAGGGCAAAGGGCAGAGCATTTTCGGTCCGGGTCTGTATGAGATCGCCATCGGCATCGCGCAGTTCGAAGCGGATCGAGCCGTCATCGTCCGTGGCGTCGCCGTCACTGACATAGTTCGCCGTGATGCCCCGGTTTCCGGGCGCCAGGTCGGACAGGTCAATCACCGCGCCATCGGCAAACGTGACCACGTCGGCATCGCTGGCCGTGTCGACGAATTTGAACTCGAACTCGCTCTCTGCCGTTGGCGGGGGTGTGGGGGGTGATGGCGGAGAGGGTGGCGGAGGCGGCGGCGGCGGCGCAGGAGGAGGGGGTGGTGGCGCGTCATCGCCAAGCGTGAAGGTCAGGGCCGTGGTGGCAAGCTCCGTCCCGCGTGCGCCATTCTGGCTGAAGGCGGTCACTTCGAGGCGATAGGTCCCGTCAATCAAGGGCGAGTCCGGTTCAAGGAAATCGCCATTGCGATCCCCGAACAGCGCAAAAGGCGCACCGTTCTCGGTACGCCGCTCGACCAGATTGCCATCCGAGTCATAGAGGGAAAACTGGATTGAGCCATCATCATCGCCCGCCACGCCATCGCCAACAAAATCCGCGGTGATGCCGCGAAAGCGCGCTGGCAGGCCGGAAAGATCAAGGGCGTCGCCATCCTGGAATGTCGCCACCTCGCTGTTGCTGTCGGTGTTGACGATGGCGAAGACGAAACCGCTCTGGTCGGGCTGTGCCGATTGGGCCATCTTAGACCCTGGCCCATTTGCCTCGACCGGCTGCGCTTCTGCGTTTTGTGCCCCCGGCCCCGCCATGGTCTCGTCCAGGCCCTGCCCGTCGCCAAACCCGGATTGTGCGTCCCACTCCATCACCGCCTCCACCTCAGTGTTAATGTTGCGTCAACACATCAGGCGCGACGGCGGCTCAGATGGGGTCAGGCAGGTTTCATTTTTGCTCGTGAGTTCTCCATTCGCTCAGGGACTGAGCCGAACTGCGCCTCCATCTCTCCCGCTTTGGCGACCCCAACGGCGTTGACAAAAGTGCCCCTAACTGGCGCACCCCGCCATAAGACCTGACGGCTAGATAAAGATGGGCAGAGGCCACCTTCGGCGAGTTCGGGCCGGTGACGTTGCTCGTTGTGTTCGTTTTTTCCGACGCTAGAAGTCGTTTCTCCAAAACGCTGGCCGTTAATGCGATAAACAGATGATCCGCGCCGCGCCGCTGGTGCGCTCGTCCTGGACGGTCCAGCCGGGCGGGGTCTCGAACGCTTCGTCCGCGCCGGTTTCGATGACGGCGAGGGCTCCCTCAGTGAGCCAGTGACCCTTGATCAGGGTGTCGAGCGCGGGCGGGACAAGATCTCTCCCGTAGGGCGGGTCGAGGAAGGCGATGTCAAAGGGTGCGCCGACGCCTGCGGGCTTTTCGCCGAGATCAGTGGCCGAGCGGCGGTGCAGGCGCGTGACGCCGTAAAGCCCCATGGCCTCGATGTTGGAACGGATGGCGCCGCGCGCGCCATGGTCGGTCTCAACGAACAGGCAGAAGGCCGCCCCGCGCGAGATCGCCTCCAGGCCCAGCGCGCCTGAGCCTGCGAACAGGTCAATGACGCGCGCGCCCTGCAGGTCTGGCGCCCAGTCGGCATGGGCGAGCACGTTGAACAGGGCTTCGCGCGCGCGGTCAGAGGTCGGGCGTGTGCCCCGCCCCTTCGGCGCGGTGATCGGGCGGCCCTTGTGTTGTCCGGCGACGATTCTCATGGAAGAGACTTAGGCGCGCGCGTGCAGGAAAGGAACACCAATGGCGGAGGATCTGACCCCCATGCAGCGCGCGCTGGAGCTGGCCAGGGCCGCGGCAGAGGCGGGCGAGGTGCCCGTGGGGGCGGTGGTTGTAGATCCATCGAATGGTACGATTGTCGGCGAAGGGGCGAATGCCCCGATTGCGGGCCATGACCCCACGGCCCATGCGGAGATCGTGGCGCTGCGCGCAGCAGCAAGGGCGCGCGGGAATTACAGGCTGATGGGGCTTGATCTTTATGTGACGCTGGAGCCCTGCGCCATGTGCGCTGGCGCGATCAGTTTTGCCCGCATCCGCACGCTCACCCTCGCGGCGCTGGATGAGAAGGGCGGCGCGGTGCTGCACGGGCCGCGTTTTTTCGAGCAACCGACCTGCCACTGGCGGCCCACCGTCCTGCGCGATGAGGCGGCCGCGCCCGAAGCCAGCCAGATGCTGAAGGAGTTCTTCAGGCGCCGGAGGACCCGCCAAGCGTAGACAGGGTGCCCGACCGAGCGGCCCCCGTCCAGCACCAGCGTTTCGCCCGTGATGATGGCGGCGGCCTCGCTGGCGAGGAAGAAGGTGGCTTCGGCGATTTCGTCGCCATTGGCGGTGCGGCCGAGTGGCGTTCGCCCGACAAGGCCAGAGCCTTCCTGCTTTTCCGCGCGCGGGCGCAATGCGCAGACCGTGTTCACGCGGATATTGTGCTCTGCAAGCTCAAGCGCAGCGGCGCGCACCATGGCTTCGGCGGCGCCCTGCAACACGGTGGAGGTGAATTGGCCCGGCTGGGACAGGTGCGCAGCGAGGGATAGCACCACGGTGACCGACGCGCGCTGGCGGCGCTGGGTCGCGCGTGCCTCAAGCTCGGCCTCCACATGGGTGACCCGGTCAGCGAAATCCTTGATGGCGCCGGCCTGGAGGCCCAGGATCGTCGCGGCGCGTTGGGAGAACTTCTCCTCGTCGAGCTCCATCAGCGTGTCTGGGGGGACGATCCGCGGGATCAGAACGAGGTGGTCAAGATAGCCAAACTGTTCCTCGGCCCTGGCAAACCCGTTGTGGATCAATTCGCCAGCGTCCCAGTGCTCGACCTTGATGTCATCGGGCAGTTCGGCGCGGGCCTTCTCGATCCGCTGCTGGGAACTGTCGACCACCATCACATTGTGAGAGGCGTCATAAAACCGGCGGGCGATCGCAAAGCCGATCTCGAGGCCCAGTCCCATGATGACGGTTGTAGGATGTGCCATGGATCAGTTCCCCGCACGGTGGCGGGAAAGGTCCATGCGAATGCGCGGCATCAAGGCGACCATGAAGGCTCCATTGCGACGCCGCGCCAGTTTGTTTGCCTATCGGCGCCGGTGTTTCCGGCGCGCGATAGCAGAATGTGCGCGGCTAGGGCTGCCTGAGGTGTTGCAGCTCTTCCTTAATTCGCAGTTTCTCTCTTTTCAGTTCCTTGAGGGTCGCACTGTCAGCGGAGGGGCGTTTCTGTTCGGTCTGGATCGTTTCATCAAGTTTGCGATGGCGTTGGGAGAGTTCTTCAATCCGGCCTTGAACTGACATATGTCGTGCTCCTCTTCTTCTGCTTCCAAACTTATGTGCCCAGAAAACCACACTCGCAGAGGGTGTGTCACGGGGGTGGGCCCGCAAATTCTATCAGAATCCACCCTGATCGGGTCAATTGCACTGATTTCAGGCAGGGATTGGCCTGCAGAGCCCAGATCAGCAGGCAAATTCCACCCATTCTCCGGGTGCAAAGGCCTCGTTCTTCTTGACCGGGCAGGCCGCATCCCTATTGTCGCGCGTTTTCCAGCCACCGGAGGCTTCAGCCCGCCATGGCCACCTATCCCTCCCACGCATCCCCTGCCGTCGGCATCATTATGGGCAGCCAGTCGGACTGGGCCACCATGAAAGGCGCGTGTGACGTGCTCGGAGAACTGGGTGTGGCCCATGAGGCGAAGATTGTCTCGGCGCACCGCACGCCCCAGAGGCTTGTGGACTACGCAACCGGTGCAACAGGTCGCGGCTTGCAGGTGATCATCGCAGGCGCTGGCGGCGCCGCGCACCTGCCGGGCATGGCGGCCTCCATGACAACCCTGCCGGTGCTTGGCGTGCCTGTGGAGTCCAAGGCGCTGTCGGGCATGGATAGCCTCCTGTCCATCGTGCAGATGCCGAAGGGTGTGCCCGTGGGCACGCTGGCGATCGGCACGGCGGGCGCGATCAATGCGGGGCTGTTGGCCGCGTCGATTGTGGCGCTTCAGGATGCTGGGGTGGCGGATAAACTGGCGGCTTACCGCGCGGCCCAGACCGCAGCGGTCAGTGAGGATGTGGAGACGCAATGAGCCTGCCCGTTGGTGCCACGATCGGCATTCTGGGAGGCGGCCAGCTCGGCCGGATGCTGGCGAGCGCCGCGGCGAAACTCGGCTTCAGGACGATCGTTTTTGCGCCTGGCGAGGGATTGCCGGCGGCGCAGATGGCCAGCCAGCATATGGACGCGGACTATTCAGAGGCCGACGCCCTGGAGGCGTTTGCGGCTGCCTGTGAGGTGGTCACGCTGGAGTGGGAGAACGTGCCCGTTGCGGCCCTCGACGTGATCACGTCGGCCG
>JBCBGD010000024.1:0-17206 GCA_038527085.1 Pseudomonadota bacterium
AGGAGTTGGTGAAGCGCAAGGATATCTCCGTTGCGGCGCACGAGGCGCTGAAGGAGCATGTGTTGCTAACCCACAAGCGTTGGGCCTGGGTACGCTTGATCGAGGCCAAGCGGAACCTGAACCCGGTGGATGCAGTGGGCGCATTTCTGGCCCCGCCGCCCGTGATCGGCGACTTGATCACACGCGTCGGTGATCATTTCCGCAAGTCTGATTCCCAGTCCGGGTCGAGCCATCAGGGATTGGCCTAAGGCATGCGGCATCTCGGTTTGACACCGGCAGTGGCCTGCGGTGCAGGACGAGGCTACGATTTTGCTTACGGCAAGGGCGGTTTCGGCGCTGGAGAGGGTGCAAGGTGATCAAGTCGGCTTATTTTCGGGTCAGACGATTGAGCGAGGCAGGCTGGCACCAGGCCAAGTCTCGCTTTTTCCGCACCTATGATCAGGTGCGTGAATTCCTGATCGAACTGGATGCGCAGACCCGTCCAGAGCGCGTCCGCAATCGGAGGTCAAGCGAAGCCGCAACGCGCCAGAAACGCTCGCCCGCCACCCAGCCGCCGCGGGAAACGCATGTGCCGCAAGACACCCGCGTCTACGCCGTCGGTGACATCCACGGGCGCGCAGACCTTCTGTTCAAGCTCATGGATAAGATCGAAGAGGATGCCGAGGCGGCTGACGAGACGCGCATCGTCCTGATTTTCCTGGGCGACTATGTCGATCGCGGATTCCAGTCCAAGGAAGTGATCGATTTCCTTCTGAGCGACGACCTGTCCAGATACGAGACATACTTCCTGAAAGGCAATCACGAAGCCGCCTTTGAGACCTTCCTGTCGGACAGCACCTTCGGACCTCAATGGGCCCGCTTCGGCGGTGCGGAAACGCTAATGTCCTATGGCATCCAGCCACCACGCGCGAAGACCCAGGCGTCAGAATG
The DNA here is from genome assembly GCA_038527085.1 of Pseudomonadota bacterium. Lineage (GTDB taxonomy): Bacteria > Pseudomonadota > Alphaproteobacteria > Caulobacterales > Hyphomonadaceae > UBA5336. Next base: position 931 of record JBCBGD010000024.1, read on the forward strand.
GGAGGCGGTGTGCCAGCAACTGAACGACGCCCTGCCCAACGAGCACAGGTCTTTCCTCAGCTCCCTCAGTCTTTACGCCACACTGGGGGATTATGTCTTCGTGCATGCGGGCCTGAGACCGGGCCAGGCATTGGAGCACCAGACCGAGAAAGACATCCTCTGGATCCGCGAGGAATTTCTCAAGGATGAGGGCACGTTCGAGCGCGTCGTGGTGCATGGCCACACGCCGATTTCCGAGCCGCATCAGGATTTCCGCCGCATCGGGATCGATACGGGCGCATACCTCACCGGAAAACTCACCGCAGCTTGCCTTGTGGGCAGCAGCGTGACTTTCTTGTCGACATGATCACCAAAGGGGCTTTGAACATGAAACTCTTCAACACCTTATTGGCCCGACTGGGCCTTCTGTTGTTCGGCGCTGCCATGTTGGCCGCGTGTCAGTCTGGATCTGTTCCCGCGGGACCACCGATCACCGATGACGGCGGAGCGACCGTTCAGCAGGTGACTGAAGCCTATCGGCTCGGAAACGGGGATGACCTTCGCGTGACCGTGTTCGGTGAGCCTGAACTCTCCGGTGACTTTCAGGTGGACGGCACGGGGGCGATTTCCATGCCGCTGATCGGCAGTGTTCAGGTGGCGGGCATGACGCTGCCGGAGTTCCAGTCCGAAGTCGAAGGCCGTCTTCGCGGCAGCTTCCTGGTCAATCCCCAGGTCAGCGCCGAGGTTACGAACTACCGCCCCTTCTTCATCCTCGGCGAGGTCAACCGGCCCGACCAATACCAATACTCTTCTGGCCTGACCGTGATGAACGCGGTCGCTGCTGCCGGTGGCTTCACGTACCGCGCCAATCGCCGCGAGGTTTTCATCCGCAGCGCGGGTGAGACAGAAGAGCGTAAAGTTGCGTTGACGACCACCACGCAAGTCCGCCCTGGCGACACGATCAGGATTGGCGAGCGCATCTTCTAAGCCATTCGAAAATCAGGTGTTTTACCCCCGCAAGGAGAAATCCATGCGGGGGTTTCGCATTTCAAAAGGTAAACAGAACGGTCACAAATATTTCCCCAATTAGGCGAATTGTTCTCCAATTTATTACCGTTTGAGGCGAAAACTGTGACAGTGATCCGTCTATGCTCCGATTTTCAGAGTAAAGAGCGTTTCTGAGGTCAGATTCGCTTGACTCTTTCCTTTGCGAAAGGCCTTTGGAGAGAGGGATGGACGTCACGCCCGAGTGGCATGTGTTTTGAAGACTCACTCGGTCAATTGCAGCTGTCGGGCCATCCAAGCGCGCCGCGACAACCTCACGAGGGGATCGACAATGAAATCGACCAAAATCATCGCACTCGTCGGTGGCGCGGTCGCGGCAACGGCATTTGCTGCGTCTCACGCTCAACAAAACCAGGGCGACTTCTTCCAACGCGACCGGTATGAAGCGGTCCAGGATCGCTACCAGGAAGCGTTCGATCCAGAGCCCGTTCGTCTGGGCGGCCTGATCGTCAATTCCGAACTCGGTATCGGTGCTGAGTCCGACGACAACGTGTTCGCTGACGCTGAAGACACCGAGAGCGACGTCATTTTCCGCATCGCCCCGACGGTCGATGTGCGTTCCGATCTGGCACGCCACGAATTCGGGGCGCGCCTTCAGGCAGTGCACCGCGAATATAGCGATCTGGACTCAGAAAGCGCGACCAATATTGCAGGCGAGCTGCGCGGCCGCCTCGACGTCACCCGCGAGTTCGATGTCGGCGCGACCGTGTTTGCCTCCGATGAAGTCGAAGAGCGCCGCAACGTCGCCAATCTCGATATTTTCGAAGAGCCGGTGAACTTCCAGACGGCAGGTTTCAGGGCCGATGCCCGCCTCCAGCGCGATCGGTTCCGCCTGCGCGCCAACTACGATTTCACCGACTACAGCTATGACGACGTTCCGCTCGTTGGTGGTGGTTCGCTCGACATCTCCGAGCGCGACTATCAGTTCCAGCGCCTGCGTGCCCGCGCAGCCTATGCCGTTTCGCCTGACGTGGCTGTATTTGTGCAAGGTGAGGTGAGCCAGCGTGAATATGACGAACTGATCGTTATCGACACCATGCCTGAAAGCCGCGACGCTGAAGGTCTGGCGGCCCAGGTCGGTGTGAACTTCGAGCTTCCAGTCTTGATCCGCGGCGACATTGCTGTGGGCTATCTCGAAGACGACAAGGACTCAGATGTCTTTGCCGACGTCGATGGGCTTTCGCTTAATGCCAACGTCCAGTGGTTCCCGACGCGTTTGACGACTGTCACCTTGAATGCGACGCGCGAAGTGATCGACCCAGGTCTGGCGACCGCTGGCTCGGCCACGGCCCAGGACATCGGTGTGCGCGTCGATCACGAGCTCTACCGCAACATCCTCCTGTTTGGCCGACTCGGCCTTCGCGAGCGTGACTATGAAGACATCGACCGTGACGACGAGCTGTTCGATGCCCGTATCGGTGCAACCTACAAGATCAACAAGCGCGTCCACGTCGATGGCTACTTCGAGCGTTTCGACCGAGACAGCTCCGTTGAAGCCGGCAATTTCGACCAGAACATCTTCGGCATCGCCGTGCGTCTTTTCCCCTAACCCCTAGCCCGAGTGATTCTCCCAGGGAGCCTACAACGTGAACAAACAAACGCGTTTCGCAATGCCCCGCGCCCTTCCCATGATGGGCGGGGCTGCGGGCATGCTCCCTGGACAGGACAATCTCTTGGACGTGAAGGCGATCTTCACGGCGATCAAGAAACGCTTCTGGATAGCGCTACTTACCTTCCTGCTCGTGTTCACCGCGATGGCGGTCTACACTTTCCAGCAGACCCCGATTTACCAGACCCAAACCCGCCTGATGCTCGACACGCGCCAGGGCGATGGCATTGATCTGGGCAGCATGTTTTCCGGCCTCGCGCCTAACACCGCCATCATCGATACGGAACTTGAAGTCATCCAGTCCGAAGCGATGCTGTCGAAGGTGGTCGATAAGCTGAACCTCACCCAATACGAGGACTTCAACTACACCATGCAGGAGCCTTCGCAGCTCCGCACGACCATCAATAGCCTGAAAAGCAGTGTCCTTGGCGCCATCGGCATGGGCGGTGACGAAGAGGAGAATGCCGGGCCGCCGATGACGCCTGAGCAGGAGCAGGCCGCCATCCATCGCTATGCGACGCGGATGCTGCAATATTCGATTTCAGTGAACCGGCTCGGGCCCACTTACATCATCGACATCCATGCCTACAGCAGGGATCCACAACTCGCGTCGATCATCGCCAATGGCGTGGCGGACCAGTACATCGTCGAGCAACTTGATGCGAAGCTCGACACGGCGCGCGTGCGCAATGACTGGCTGAGTGAGCGGCTCGACGATCTCCGTCAGGAAGTGAATGAACGTGAAAGCGCCGTGGCAGAGTTCCAGGCCGAGCGGGACATTCTCTCGGCCCAGGGCTCGACGCTGACCGAGCAGCAGATTTCTGACCTCCAGCGCCGCCAGCTTCAGCAGGAAGGTGTCCTGCGCGAAGCGGAGGCCCGCCTGGCCAACGTTCAGGGCCGAGTGAATGCAGGCGAAGGCGCAGAGTCGATCGCAGAGGTGTTGGGCTCGGCCGAGATCGGCAATCTGCGCGCCCAGCAGGCCGATATTCAACGTCGCGTGGCTGAGCTTGCCTCCCGTTATGGTCCGATGCACCCCGAACGCGTGTCGGTGAACAATGAACTGGCCGATGTGCGCGCGCAGATCGATGCGGCGGTCAATCGTGTGATCTCGAATCTTGAGAGCGAGGTGAGCATAGCCCGCGCGAACCTGCAGACCACAAATCGCCAGCTTGGCGGCATGCGCCAGACCCTGGCGCGCAACAACAGCGACAGTGTCCGCCTGCGCGAGCTTGAGCGCGAGGCTGAGGCCAGCCGGACGCTGTATGAGAACTTCCTCGATCAGTTCAAGGTCACAGACCAGACCGAAGAACTGGCTGAAGCTGATGCTCGCGTCCTTACGCCAGCGCGCACGCCGCGCAATCCTTCCTCGCCAAAGATCGCGATCAATCTGATCCTGGGCTTCCTGTTCGGCGGCGTGGCCGCTGGCGGCATGGTGCTGCTCGGTGAGCTGCGCGAGAACCACTTCTCGACGGGCGACGAAATCGAGCGCGCGTTTGCTGTGCCGTCCATCGGATCGGTGCCCTTGCTGATGGGGCGCGGCCGCAAGAACCCAGGCGACTATGCCATCGAGAACCCGCTTTCGGCCTACTCGGAAAGCATCCGGAACATCCGCGCGTCGATCGTGTTTGCCGACCTCGACAATCCTGCAAAGACCGTGGCGATCTGCTCGTCCCTGCCCAACGAAGGCAAGACGATGACGACCTACAGCCTTGGACGACTGTCGGCGCTGTCGGGCTCCAAGACCCTGATCATCGACGGCGACTTCCGCCGCCGCCAGTTGACGGAGGCCGCGCGCCTTGAGCCTGAAGCAGGTCTCATCGAGCATCTCTTCGGCGAAGTGGCCCTCGATGACGCCATGCACATCGACGAGGCGACGGGCATGCACATCCTGCCGCTCACCGCGGCCCGCAACACACCGCGTGATGTCTTCGGCTCGCGCGCCTTCGATGCGCTTCTGCAGCGACTTGAAACGGTCTACGACCTGATCGTCATTGATACGGGTCCGATCCTGCTCATGGCGGAATCCAGGGTCATCGTATCGAAGGTCGACCAGGTGATCGTGGTTGCGAAATGGCGCTCCACATCCCGCCAGGCCCTGCAGCAAACACTCAGCGTGCTGGAGCAGTTCAGCGCCTCGATTGCGGGCGTCGCTCTGACCTTCGTTGACCTGCGCAAGAAGCGCTTCCTGGGCACCAGCTCGGCCAGCTACAAGGCCTACAGCAAATATTACGCTGAAGGCTCGTCTGGCTAAGCCTTGTCGGGGACGCAAAGAAAAGGCGGCTCGCCATGATGAAGACCAATCTCGTTCTCGCAGCGCTGGCCTTGTTGGGCGTGAGCGCGTGCAGCTCGGCAGCCGAGGATGCGCGCCGCGATGCACAGCACCAGGCCAGCGGACTGGACTCCAGCGGCGTGCCTGACGGGGTTCGCTCCGATGGGCCTGTGGTTCAGAGGGACTACAACGTCGAACCGGCCTTCAAGAAAGTTTTCGCGGACGGCCATGACGACAAATGGTTCAAGGCCGATTTCGTCTATGTGAACAACACCCAGCGCACAGGCTGGGAAGCTGACCATGTCATCTTCGATGATGATGGGATCGAGCTGTTGATGCTGCGACAGCGCAAGGAGCTGCAGCCCAACACCGGTGCGGAATACCAGCGTCGTGGCCGCTATCATTTCGGCCGCTACGAAGTAGTCATGCGCGCAGCGCCCGGATCAGGCCTTGTCTCATCATTCTTCACGCACACGGGCCCGTCACAGGGCGGCGACCCCCACGATGAAATCGATATCGAATTCCTCGGCCACCGCACAGAAGAGCTTCACATCAACTACTTCACGGCCGGTCGCATGGCGGGATCGGTTTATGTGCCGCTGCCTTACGATGCCGCCGAAGAGTTTCAGCTCTACGCCTTCGAGTGGGAGCCAGACGAAATCCGCTGGTATGTCGGCGATCAGCTCGTCTTCACTGGCACGCCAGACCTCCACCCGATCCCGCAAACCCCTGGCCGGATGATCCTGAACCTGTGGACGGGTTCTGAGCGCCAGTATGCCTGGCACGGACGCCCGACCTTCGAAAGCGGCGCAACCTCGGGATACAAGTGCGTGTCCTACGTGCCTTCGGGCGAGACCCATGCCCAATGCAGTGACAGCTTTGCGTTTGATCTGCCTGCGGTTGAGGTGGAGGAGCAGCGGTAGGCGGTCATGGCGGATGATGGCACAACCTTTGACGCTTCCCTGACCGGGCAAGGCGGGCTGGGCCAGGCCCACGCTGGCGCCATGGCTGCGCATCGCACGGCCTTGGCGAGGGTTGCCTATCTTGGTCATGATGCCAGCGACGCCGCTGTGCGCCGACGTGTACGCGCGCTTCTGGATGATGGGCTCAGCGTGACGGGGTTCATGCCCTACAGGCGCAAGCCAAAAGACATCTTCTGGCCACACACCGATCTAGGCGAGACGCGGGACGGTGACTTTCTGCAACGCCTGCGTTCGATCTTTCCGGGCGCCAGAGTGCTCTCGGGCGCCGATGCGTTCCGCGGTGCCGATGTGATCATCGCGCGCAATCTCGACATGCTCGCCATGGCGTTCGAGGCCAAGCGGCGCGCACGGTTGTCGACGCCTGTGATCTACGAATGCCTAGACGTGCACCGCCTGCTGACGCGAACAGATGCGGCAGGCGGCCTGATGCGTTCGCTTGAGCGGGCCTTGGTGGCGCGCACGGCACGAGTCTGGGTGAGTTCCCCGGGCTTTCTGGAGCATCATTTCGAGCCTTATCATTCAGGCCGCTACACCGCGGAACTGATGGAAAACCGCTTGCCAGCTTCCAGTGAATTCGGACCACGCCCAGAGCTGGACGCGGAGCGAACGCCGGGGCCGTTCAGGCTTGGATGGGTCGGCAATCTGCGCTGCCTCCGGAGCTTCCATCTTCTCCTCGATCTGGCTGACCGCCTTGGCGGCGAGATCGAGATCCACCTCCATGGCGTGCCCGCGCGCCGGGAGATTGAAGTGTTCGAACCGGAAATCGATCGCCGGGACAATGTTCACTTCCATGGCCGTTACCAGGCCCCTGATGACCTTGCCGATCTTTATGCGCCGCTCGACGCAGTGTGGGCAGGCGATTTCATGGAGGCTGGTGCCAATTCGGAATGGTTGCTGCCGAACCGGCTCTATGAGGGTGGCTACTTTGGCGTGCCGCCAATTGCACCCACTGGCACGCAGACAGCGAACTGGATCAAAGGACACGGCACCGGCATTTTGATCGATGAGCCCTTGGACGACAGCCTACCGGTCCTGGTCGCAGGTCTGATGTCCGATCCCGCGCCGCTTCAGTCGGCCCGGCGCCGGCTTCTGGCACAATCCGAGGACGTTTTCGTTGAGCCAAGGGGAGAGATGGCCCGTCTGGTCCAGTCGGTTGTGGATGAGATGGCGCGGCGATGAACACCACCTACGCATCCGAGACGTATCAGGCCCAAAGCTACGAGCCACCGACCCGCTCTGGGCCAGGCGAGGCGCCGCTGCGCGCACCGGTTTGGGAACAGATCCTGCTGGCGCTGTGGTTCTACTACACCTTCATCATGCGCCCGGGTTCTGAGCTCGTGCTCTATCCACTTGCGCTCTATTGGTCCGTCGCTTTTGTCCTGAACAGGCGTGTGACGGTGCCGCTGGCACTGAGGTCCTGGCTGGTCTTTGCCATCCCAGTCGTGGCGATGCTCTCGTGGGGGTGGTCGCCAAACCCCAATCAGGCGCTAAAGTTCGGCGTGATGATGACCCTTGGCATCGTCGTGGCTGTGTATGTCGCTGCCCGGTTTGCGCCCCATGAAATCGCGAGGTCCTTGTTCCTCGCAGGCCTTGTCGCCGTCATCATGGTGTTGCCGGAGATGAGCCATTTCGGCAATCGAGGCCCATGGGGCGAGAAGAACATCTTCGCCGTGCGCATGGTGTGCGTCATGCTGGCCGCGATGGCGGTGGCCTTCAACAAGTATGAGATTCCCTGGCTGAGGCTGGCGGCCTTCCCGCTGATCCCAATCACCTATATCTACGTGATCATTGCCCAGTCGGCGACTTCGCTGGTGTTCGCGTCAGGCTCCATCCTCGCCATGGTGACGATCTGGCTGTTCTGGAGCCGGTTTTCCGCAATCAAGCACCTGCGCTCCTTCTTCATGGTGTTCCTGCTCTTCGCGGCACTGTTCATCGCTTATATCCTCGCGAACATCGGCGATCGTCTTTACGCCGATTTCCTGGAGTCGCTTGGCAAGGACACGACCCTCACAGGGCGCACCATGCTCTGGGACGCAGCCGACCGGATCACACGTGAGCAGCCTTGGCTCGGCACGGGGGCAGAAGGCTTCTGGATCTGGAACAGCGGCGATGCGGCAACGCTTCTGGAGCTGTCGCACAAGGATGCAGGCACGAAGTTCTCGTTCCACAACTCGTATCTCGAGATGCAGATACACTTCGGGTATGTCGGCCTGGTGCTGTGCTACGCGCTGGTCGGCTGGTGCCTCTGGCGTACAGTTCTTGGCTGGTTTGCCAGCCAGTCGATCGCGCGGAGCTTCTTTCTGCTCGTCACCGGGATCGTGTTCGTCTCGACTTTCACCGAAAGCTGGCTTTACGTCGTCTTCGACACGGCCGTGACCCTGTTCTACGTGTCGGCCATATCGAGCCTTGTGCGGTCTGACTATGCCCGCCAGTTGCGCCAACAGACTTATGCTGAAGCCTACGCGCCCACCGAGCCTGGACTGATGACTGAACCGCTCGCAGGCCTCGCGAGCGCAGAATGAGCGGCCAGGCCGACATCTCCGTCATCATGGCGGCCTGGCACGCGGCGGACTTTATCGCTCCCGCCATACGCTCAGTCTTGTCGCAGACCGGCGTGAGCCTCGAATTGATCGTGGTGGATGATGCGTCAACTGATGGCACGGCTGAGGCGGCGCTTGAAGCCGGAGGCGGTGATCCGCGCTTGCGCGTTGAGCGCATGGCGTCAAATGGCGGTCCATCCGTGGCGCGAAACCGCGCGATTGATCTTGCGTCGGGGCGCTATCTGGCAGTTGTGGACAGTGATGACAGCCTGGAGCCAGGCCGCCTTGAGCGGCTGGTCACTTTTGCAGATGACGCGTCAGCAGACATCGTCGCGGACAATATGAATCGTATCGATAAGCTCGGCGCGCCGGGCAGTTCGGGCACACCCTTCCTGTCCGAGGCAGAACTTTCAGCGCCGCGCCGGGTTAGCCTCGCTGACTATCTCTCTCCCGAAACGGAGCGGTGCTATGGCGAAAACCTCGGCTACTTGAAACCTCTGTTCAGGTCCGCGACCATCCGCGAAATCGGGCTTCGCTACGACACGCGATTGCGCAACAGCGAAGACTTCTATCTCGTGGCAGGCCTGCTGGCGGAAGGGGCGCAAATGCGGCTTCATCCCTCTCGCGGCTACAACTACCTGGTACGGCCCGGGTCGATCTCTCACAGGCTCACGCCTGAGCTGACGGGCGCAATCCTCGCTGCTAATGAGTCGTTTGCAAAACACTACGCGCACCGGTTCGACGCGCCTGCTCGCGCAGCATTCAATCGGCGCACACGCGACCTGCGCAACATGCACAGTTTCGAACGCGTCATCGCCGCCTTGAAGTCGAAGAGCGCGGTGGGTGTTGCGTCTGCGCTCGGCGCGCGGCCCGCTGCCGTCGCGCATATCATTTCTCGCCTGTCCGCGATCGCCGCAGGGAAACTGAAGCGCTCAGGCCGCGGTCAGAACAGGACAGAGATGATCCAGAATGCAAGCGACCAGACAGCGGCGCAGTAGAATGCGACGAGAAGATAGACGGCCCATTTGGGTAGCTTCTGTGGACCGAAGGGTTCGTCGGTATCTTGCCGATCGCGATCGCGCAGAGACGACACCAGGCGCAAATGCCTCGCTGCATCCCGGGACTGGGTCAGTTCATGATCCTGAGGATGATCAGTCATGTATGTCAGCCCAAATAGCCTTATCGCCCCGAAAAGGGACGCACAAAGCTTACTTCCATCAACCCAACTCTTGACCCTGACATGGGTGAAACGCGTTGAGAATGGGGCGGAGCTGAAACTTTGTTAACAATTGTGGCGGCGCGGCTGGCATCAGAATTGAACAGTTTGGGGGAAGATACCGGTTCACACGCGGGCATTCTTGGCCCTTTGCCGAGCCCGGACAGGAGGCACCAGAATGCCTAGCGGCGCTTCACATTTGAGACTGATCAGCTCTGACGGCGAAGACCCGTTTGCTGAAACGGTGGCGGCTGCGGGCGACATCATAGTGGCCATCCCTGTCCTGAACGAGATTGACCATATCGAAGCCTGCCTCGACTCCCTGCTGGTTGGTGATGATCGTCTCGGCGAAATTTCTTTTGTGATCGCGGATGGCGGCAGCACTGACGGGACTCGGGACATTCTGGACGCCCTTGCTGAGCGCCACACAAACGTCAGCTGGATCGACAACCCCAAAAAACTCCAGTCCGCAGCGGTGAACGCGGTCGCCGCACGCGCGCCTGATAAATCGATCCTCGTGCGATGTGATGCGCATTCGATCTATCCGCCCGGATATGTCACCCAGGTGGCGGATGCGCTGGTCCGCAGGCGGGTGGCATCCCTTGTGGTGCCCATGGATGCCGTCGGGGAGACGTGTTTCCAGAAAGCCAATGCCTGGGTGGTGGACACCCCCCTTGGTTCGGGCGGATCGGCGCACCGGGGTGGGGCCTCCTCGAAGTTCGTGGATCATGGCCATCATGCTGGCTTTGATTTGTCCGTGTTCCGCGCGATCGGTGGCTATGACGAGACCTTCTCTCATAACGAAGATGCCGAATATGACACGCGCGTGGCCGGCGCTGGCGGCCGGATCTTTCTGGACGCAGACATTCGCCTGCAATATTTGCCGCGCCCGACCCCGGCGTCGTTGGCCCGGCAATATTTCAACTATGGCAAGGGGCGTGCGCGCACGATTGCAAAGCACAAGGTTCGCCCGCGCTTGCGACAGATGTTTCCTGTTCTGAACCTCTTTGGTCTTGTTGCCAGTCTCCTGATCTCACCGCTGATGCCAATCGCGCTGATTTATCCGGCGTTCTATTTCGGAGCGCTTGCGGCCGCCTCAGTTTGGCTCACCCTTAAGCACCGCTCCGTGTGCGGATTGCTCGCTGGGCCAGCGGCAGCCATCATGCACATATCATGGGCACTCGGATTTCTCCGCCAGCAGGTGTGAGGCAACTTTTTGTGACGGTTGCCGCGTACTGGCGGTGAAGGTGGACGCTCAGTATGCGCCCCGCTTGAGCAGGATCTCCGGAATGGACCGCGCCAGAATGTAGGTGTCCAGAAGGACTGAGCGGCGCCGGGCATATTCGACATCAAGGGCGACACGCTCCGCATAGGTCGTATCGCTGCGACCGTTGATCTGCCAGAGGCCGATCACGCCGGGCTTCACCGAGTCATAATGCTCGATATCCGAGCCGTAACGGCGCACTTCGCTTTCCACGATCGGCCGCGGTCCGACAACTGACATGTCGCCTTTGATGATGTTCCAGAGCTGGGGCAGTTCGTCTAGGCTCGTGCGGCGCAGGAAACCTCCCCGGCGGGTGATCCGTGGATCGATCTTCAGCTTCTGGGTGTCTTCCCACTCGCGACGAAGCTCGGCGTCGCTGGCAAGCAGACGGTCGAGCCGCTCCTGGGCGTCCACAACCATCGTGCGGAACTTGTAGCAGGTGAACTCCTTGCCATCCTTGCCGCGGCGCGTCTGCTTGAACAGGATCGGGCCCTTGTCATCCCTGATGATCACGATCGCCAGCGTGATGAGGATCGGGATCAGGAAAACAGCGAGCGGTATGGCCAGGACCAGGTCCATAATGCGCTTCAGGGAGTCGGACGGCCGACGCCCCCTTTGCCGCTTGCCGACCGTTGCCGTGTCGGTCTTGGCATTCAGAGGAATGGCGTCTTCGTCGTGCGCCACAGATGCGTGCGCGGCATTTTCAGAGAGCATGAGGCTCGATCCCAGTCCCGATTCAATCCGTTTGGCATCTTCCCAAACAAGAACCGCGCCAGACTCTGAACTACTCACACCAATCCCCTTTCCGGCGTCTGCAAGTCCAGCCCCCAAGGGTTGTTAAAACCCTCCCCACCAGCGATCACTCACCGAACAGGACTATGACCGGACAGAGCAGCGTTCTGCACTTTGAAGCCGTGATTACCGTTCGGTTAATACATGGCGACAGGGCCAATACGAGCGCTTTCTCCTTGCGCGCGAATTTCTCTGAAAACCGCTGGTGAGATGCTCCCAAAGCGGGCAATTCGACCTTCTTCTGCCTAGTGAATCGGCAAATCGTCCGGGGACTGAAAAAGCCCCCGGCGCGCGGGCCGGGGGCTTCCTGGGAGGTGCGATTGAAACGAGGGGGATTGCACCTCCCTCAAGGGCCACCACGAGGATTAGTGGCCGCTTGATTGGTATGTTGCCGAGTTGCCGATGGCGGTGGCGGAGCCAACGATGCCGCCCGCATTTGTCACGTGCATTGCGCCTGTTGCCGTTATGTTGGCTGCATTGAACTGGGTCGTCTTGCCCGACAGGGTGGCGATGCCGCAGGTCACGCAAAGCGAGGCGGTTGCGGTATTGCCGATGGCGACGGAGCTCATTTGTGCGACACCGCCTGACATGGAGGACCCGTTGAAGCGCGCCTGGGACGTCACGTCGGCGAAATTCGACTGAATCGCGTACATCTCAGTGTCCGAACCAATGTTCGACACGACAGCGGAGTTGCCGACGCCGTAGGCCGAAACTGCGGCGTGGTCTGTAAACTCGCCAAGATCGACGAAAGTCCTTGCGCGGATTTCACTCTCATTGCCCTGGTAGAGTTCCGATCCATCCCGGCCAAGGGAAGCGTAGCCGAACTCGTTTTTTAGGACGTAGGAGTTGCCAGCGGCCGTCGTGGCGGCAACCGCAGTACCGGCTGACTGCATCTCAACTTCCGTATACCCCTCAATTTTTTCGCCAGCCGCAGTGGTTTGGACTGCACCCTGTATAGCGGTGGTCGTGTAGCCGGCTGAATTGACGGTGTTGCCACCGGCCGTCGTGACGAAGGTCGCATGGCCATCACTGTCTCCAATGTCGACCAGCGTCTTGGCCTTGACCGATCCCTCAGAGGCCTGGGTCTGGAATGCTTTGTTGTCGCCGAACTCACCGCTGGTGGTCGCGACATTGGCGATGCCCGTGGTTGCCGCCGCGACATTTGAGGCGGCGTCCAGGTTGATTAGGGACTTCGCCAGCGTGTCGCCGGTCATGGTCTGGTGAGACTGGGCCAGGCTGTTGCCCATCCAGGTGCCTGCCGTTGAGGCGTTTCCATAGGACGTTGCTGTGGTGATGGCCGTTCCGGTGACCGTGCCGCCATCGATACGCGCCGCCGCCTCAACATTGCCGTGCATCGTTTGGACTGCGTCATAGTCGAGATCTCCGGTTTTCACGAGGCCTGCGGCGGTGTTGCCGACAGTGGTCGCGCTGGCGGCCGCATCGGTGGCGGTGTCCTTCACGCGCACTTCCATGTTCGACCAGAGATCGCCGGTCTGGATCTGGTCGATCACGATGCGAGACTGCGGAGCGCCGGTGTCGCCAGCGCAGGGATCGCAGGCATCCTGGGCTGAAGCTGCGCCCGAGAAAAGGAGGGCTGCCACGCCGGTTCCTGCAAGGGCTTTCTTCATGATGGACATGGTGTGTCCTCCTTCTCTCGGATTAGGTGTCGCCTAGCTGCGCCCGCGCAGTTCCGGCTCGCGGCGGTCATTCCACCGGCTGACGGATTCGCGTGAGTTGGCGTTGTTGTCTTCCAGCGTGTTGTAGACAGGGCGGAAATCGCCGGTGATGCCGTTTGTGGAGGCGATTGCTTGCACTTCGTCGCAGACCTCAGCACCTGGGGCGCCGTGGAGGTTTGCCATCATTTCCAGCACAGCACGTTCGACCGTCGAGCGTACAGCGAGCTGGATCGGCTCCTGGGCGCGTTCGCCGACGCCGATGTCGAAGACGTTGCCATTGGCGAAGTCGAACACGCCGGCCGATAGCTCACGGCCGATGATCTGCTTCTGGTACGAGATCACGTCGACCACTTCGAGGCTCTCAGTCTCGACCATGCGCAGGTCGAGGGCCACATTGATGACGAAGAGCTTCGCGCCGAGCGTGCCTTTGGTGTCGGTGGCGTCGAGGTCACCTGCGAAGGCATCTGCGCCCACTGAGCGAATGTTGTAGTTCAGCTCCGTGATGCCGCCGACAATGTAGAAGTCAGAGCCCGGAATGGAGCCCGCAGTGATCTGGCGGAACTGGGCATCGGTGGCCTCTTCCCCAATCAGGCGGTTGTTGGCGTATTTCAGCTCCAGTTCGGACACCGAAGTGTCGAAGCGCTCCACAAGGCGTGCGCCGGCCTTTGCCAAGGCGGAGATCGCCATCAGCGAGGCGCCCTGGGTCACGCGGCGACCGCCTTCAAAGTCGGCCTTGCCGGTATAGTCCAGGATGCGACCCACGGCGATGCGCGGCGGCGTGATCCGGTTGGCGCGGGAGTAGTGGCCCATGCAGACCAAGGCTTCCGAGTAGGGCGTCGGATTGGCCGTCACCGGGGCATTGCCGATTGGTGAGGCGTAAAGCCCGCTCTGGCCTGCGACCGGCGAGACGCAGCCTGTCAGGGCCATGGCGCCTGCGATGGCGGCCACGGAGGCTTTAAGCCGACGGGCGCGCGAAGTGAAAATGGACTTAGTCATTGAGGTCGAGCTCCCCGTTCAGCGATACCGTCTGGTCGCCATTGTTGATCTGTTCTGAGTCGATGATGATCGTGTTATACGACCCGTGGGTGATGACATTGAGCTGGTTGCCGACGGCGTTGCCTGAGGTGCCGAGCAGGCCGCTGGCGCCTGAGGTCTGACCCCAGGCCGTGTTCAGTCCGAAGCCGAGGCCGGTGCCGCCTTCGATGAGGCCATTGACCACGACCCGGTTGCCATTTGCATCGCGCGTTCCCGCGCTGAATGGACTGCTTTCCTGGCCGTAACCGAAACCGTATGGGCGTTCGAATTCTCCCAGCGAGCCGGCTTCCTGAGCACTGGTCGAGAGAGGCGCGACGCCCATACCGAGGCCGAGAAGCGCGCCGGTAAGGAAAGTTCGCTTAGTGACGTTCATGAGCTGATCCCCGCTCGCTTGGTGTTACGGCGAACGAGAAGTGCAACGCGTGTGCCAAGTTTTCGCGTCTGAGGTTGAACTCCTGTTAAGCTTCCCGTGTCCGGGGAACACGAAATCGGGCGACTTTTCAGGGTTTTCTGCCCGCAAGCGTGCCAGATTGGTTCAGGTCTACGCAATCGGACTTTATGCGGGGCCGAAATCAATCGGCGCACACCTATATAAGGCAGAATTCACCAGCGCGCCTTTCAGGCAATCATAGAAAGTCATCCATGCAGCCACAATTGGAGCGCAGTCCGCCCGCCCCGTTTTTCAACGCTCCCGCCAGTGTGGTGTGGTTGTGCGCGGCGCTCGTGGTAGCCCATGGCCTGCGTCTGATCAGTCCCTATGGCTGGCAGGACCAGGCATTCTATTGGCTCGCACTGATCCCAGAGCGCCTCGAACTTATGCTGAACGGCGGAGGGCGGGATGCTTACGGGGTGGTGAGCTTGCCCGTCGCGCTGGTTGGCCATGTCCTGCTGCACGGCGATTGGATGCACGTCCTATTGAACGCAGGCATGTTGCTCGCGCTGGGGGCGCCTGTGGCACGACGCCAGTCCGGCGCGCGCTTCATGCTCATCTTCCTCGTGGCCGCAGCCGCCGGCGCTCTGACTTTCTTTGCGTTACGCTTGCCGGACGGCGCGCCGGCCATCGGTGCTTCTGGCGGCGTGTCCGGCATTCTTGGCGCAGCCTTCCTCATAATGGCAGGCCCGAGAGCGGGCTGGCCGGAACTGGTCTCGCGGTCCTTCCTGCAGACAAGCGGTGCCTTTCTTATTCTCAACATCCTGCTTGCGGTCTTCGGGCCAACGCTTTTCGGCGCGGGGATCGCCTGGGACGCACACCTTGGCGGTTACGTGGCGGGTGCAATTGCGATGGCGGCCTTGTCCGGGAGGCGGTGAATCTGGGCCTGGCGTGAAAATCCCAGGTGGGTGTGGTATGCCAAGTGCAAGAAACAGACAGCGCTACGAAGGGAGGCCCTGCGATGATCGTCGAACAAATCCTGAAGTCCAAGGGACGTGGGGTGACCACAGTATCCGATCGCGCAAGCCTTCATGAGATTGCTAAGGTCCTGGATGAAGCGCGGATCGGGGCCGTCGTGGCCGTGGACGGGGATGGAGCTGTCACAGGCGTGCTCTCAGAGCGCGATGTTGTCCGACACGTCGCGCGCAATGGTGCGTCTGCGCTGAACATGGCTGTAAGCGAGGCGATGACCCGCGATGTGATCACCGTTTCGCCGGAAGACGCGATCGAAAGCTGCCTCACCACAATGACTGATCGCAGGATCCGTCACCTGCCGGTCGTAAAGGCTGGACAGCTCGACGGCATTATCTCGATCGGCGACCTCGTGAAATGGAAAATTGCAGAGACTGAGGCCGAGGCTGAATCGCTCAAGTCCTACTTGGCATCATAACATGGGTTATGCGCGCCCTGGCGCCGGG
>JBCBGD010000025.1:0-16859 GCA_038527085.1 Pseudomonadota bacterium
GGTCACAAAGGGCGTGACCGGCTCGCGGCGGTACCCATTGGGGTCAAACGCCACCCAGGCCGCACACCACAGCGCCACCTCCTCATCAAGGTCTAGCTGAGTCTCCATCGGGCCTTCGGCTGTGATGGCTGGCAATTGAAATTCGAGGTCAAAGCTCGCCACCGTTCCGGGTTCGATGATCAGGGGTTCGAAGCCATAAACGGCTGTTTTTTCGCCCGCTTGGCAGTCTTCGATGCTTTCAGACCGGACGATATCGATCTCAGAAATAACCACAGGCCGCGTGCCACGGTTCGACAGGATGACCGACGCGGTCGGGAAGTAGCGGTAAGAGACGTTCTTTTTGCCATCGCTGGCGCCGCCGCTCGTCTGAACCTGGACCTCGACTTTCGCCACGGCGGCGGACACCGTGTAGCGCGCGTCAAAGAAGGTGAGATATGTCGTCAAGGACGACAGAAGGACGGCCAGGACTGAAAAGGCAGTGGCGCTGAATCCCCCCATGGCAGCTCTCCTGATAACCGCAAGCAGCGGGCCCCTCCAAATATCGGGTGAGCGATCCATTCGACGGTTTCCAGTGAAAAATTGGCAATCTGACAGGTCGGATGGCGTCCCCGGCAGGATTCCAACCTGCGACCTACCGCTTAGGAGGCGGTTGCTCTATGCAGCTGAGCTACGGAGACACGCGACGCTTGCTCTTAGCGCCATTTTCTGCGCTGCGGAACACCCTGTATTGATGGATTTCTCCCCACCGGTGGCGTACAGCCAGGGGTGGAGGCGTGTGCGGTTGGCAATCTGGCGTTCAGTTTTCATCGCGGCGATCGCCTTGGCGCTGTCTGGCTGTGGCGGTCCTCGCCCGCTTGAAGACTTTCAGCCAGGTGAGCGCGGGCGCGTTGTGCGCGTCAGTGACGGTGACGCCCTGGTGCTCGATACGGGACAGTCAGTCCGTCTCGTCGGCATTGAGGCGCCAGGCTTTGGGCGGGATGGGCGCGAGGACAGCGCCTATGCGCGCGAAGCTCACAGGGTCCTTGAAGACCTGGTGCTGGGACGTGAGGTCCAATTGCACTATGCCGGGCTGACGCGGGATCGGTATGACCGCGCGCTGGCCCATGTCACGACTGTGGACCGGCTCGGCCCGGCTTACTGGATCAACCTCGAATTGATCGAACGCGGCGCCGTACGCGTGCGCAGCTATCCCGATACAGCGCGGGGCAGTGACCAACTCTATGAGGCTGAGGAGGAAGCCCGGCTGGCGGGACAAGGACTCTGGGCGCTGGCTGACTACCGCGTCGAGGATGCCAGGGACTTTGACACGTCGATCACAGGTCTGGTGATCCTGACCGCAATCCTCGGGCCACGCGAACCTGCCCCGTTCGATGACACCGCGTGTGCGCGGGACCTCCTGGGCAGCGCCATCACCGTGACGGTCGAGCGGCCTGCGATGGATGCCTGCGATCTGGAGGCGGGCCTGCGGGTGCAGGTGCGCGGCTGGCATCGCGATGGCCTGCTGCGCCTCAATGCGGCGCAGAATTTGAGGCCGCTTGCGCCTGCCGCCATCGCCGCACGGCCCGGCGACTAGGTGAACGGAATGATGTCCACGCGGCGGGGTCGCGCGTAATACTCGTCATTCATCGTGCGCCCAACGTCAAACAGGAAACCCGTGTTCGGATCGTACAGCCCTGTGATCGACTCATAGTCGAATTCCACTTCGGTCAAGATGACAGAGCCACCAGCCGGGATGATGCCGGCGGGCACGGTCATGGTCGCGCCATCGGCATGGGCGGTCCAATTCGCTGTCGATCGGCTCCAGCCCACCACGGGCGTCACGCCGTCAGAAGCATATTCGATCGAGGTGACGCGGATGCGGGTGTCGACGAAGTCATTCGGCGCCATGTTGATAACCGACGAGTTGAAGATGTTGTTCATCTCGGCCGTGTCGATGGAGGGCAGGCGCGCAACGAGATCGCCCACGGATGCGGCCGTGGACGTCACCTTTCGGTCGGTGATCATCATCGTCGAGATTTCGACGCAGCCGAAATAGAAGCACACGAGGATTGGCGCGATGAGCGCGAACTCGACAGCGGAGACGCCCTTGCGGTCCCGGCGCAGGCGCGCCAGGCGGCGGGATACGAACTTAAAAGGGTTCATTGCGGAAGGCCTGTGAAGAGATCATGAGACGCTTGTTCTGAGGCAGGTTCGCCATGGACCGCGACATCAGTGGTGTGATCAGCTCCCACTCGAAGTAGACATTGACGATCACGATATCGTCGCGCCCACCCGCATCGAATCCGAAGCCAGACGTGTCCAAGGTGCCGTCAGGATTTTTGGGGATCACGTCCTGGGTGCTTGGGAAGCCTGTGGGTGAGGTTCTCACATCAATGGTCAGCGCCGAGCTGCAATTGAAGAGATTCAGCATCCTGTCGCAGATTTCCGTTTCAAACGCAGTCTTCTGGTCGGCAACGACAGTTGTGCTGGCCTGAAGCGAGCCTGTGCGGATGTCGCGCGCGGCTTCGCGGGCGCCATATTGCATGATCGTCGAGATCAGGAAGATCAGGCAAACCTCGAAGATGCCAACCAGCAGCAGGAAGAAAGGGCCTGCCACAAAAGCAAACTCAACAGCGGACAGCCCGTCCGTGTCTTCGCCAAGTTCGCGAAGGCGTCGACGCTCGGACAAACGCTGGCGCGCTTTGGACAGAAAGAGGCTCATGCAGGGCTCCGGACATCGGTTTGACGCAGCAGCCCTAGCAAAACTCGTTTTCCGCTTCCCTAGCCGGATCTGCGCGATTTCATCTAAATTGACATCAGGCTGGCGCAGTAGAGCCCACAGTATAGAGAGACGTTTGGTGCGCTCTGAGGGCTGTCGGGCCGGGTAAACAAAACCTTTGTTATCGTTCAGGAATTATCTGATCCATTTTACGCAGTATTCATCGCGGCGAGCTATAACCGCCCCTGTTCCGGGAAACAAACCCGATAACTCGGGACGTTTGAAACCAAACGCATGATGGGAGTCTCCAATGCAAAAGCTTGCTCGTTTCTTCAAAGACGAATCCGGCGCAACCGCCATCGAATACGGCCTGATCGCAGCTCTGATCGCTGTCGCAATCATCACGGCTGTGACTTCGCTCGGCACGAACGCTGGCAACACCTTCAACAGCATCGCCAACGAAATGGCCTAAGGCCAGGCGATCTTCTTGAAGATCACGCCTGCATCTGCAGGCAAGGGAAAGCCGCCAGCCACGCGCTGGCGGCTTTTTCCGTTGTCTGAGACGCACAAACGGATTCCAACGCTCTCCGGCAGCCAACGCCTTGGTGCGTAAGGGTTCCTTCAAGTTTTCCCGCCAAAGCTCTCAGAAACTGCCGAAGATGAGTGCTGCCCATGTTGATCCTCGCCGCCATTCTCTGTTTCTGCCTGTGCATCTTTGCCGCCTTCCACGACATCGCCACGCTGAAAATTCCGAACTGGGTCAACGCGTCGATTGCGGGCCTAGGGCTGTCTGCGCTCGCCGTGTCCGGCTTGCCGCTTGCGGATATGGGCTGGCATCTTCTCGTCGGCCTGATCGCCTTCGTCATCTCATTCGCGCTGTTCTCATTCGGCGTTTATGGCGGCGGCGATGCCAAGATGATCCCGGCCGTGGCCCTCTGGATGGGGCCTGTCGCGATTGTGCCCTTCCTGATCTGGACAGCGTTCATCGGCGGCGGCATCGCGCTCATTGGGCTGGTATCGAAATATGCGCCTATCCCAGAGGGCGCTCCCGCCTGGATCACGAACACGCTCTCGCGCGGCGAGGGCGTGCCCTACGGCGTCGCGATCGCGGGTGGCACGCTGATGGCCGCCAGCCACTCTCCGCTCCTGTCAGCCCCCTTCGCCCTGGCGCTCTGACGCCATTAACCATGCTTTAGCGCGGCCCACCTTAAAACGATGTCATTCAGGCTCCCGCCCCGGCCAGACCGCCAGGAAGTTTAAGGATCGATCATGTCCCCAATGCGTCTCATCATCCTGCTCATTGCCGCCGCCGCAGCGGCTGGCGCGGCATTCCTGGTGCGCAACATGTCCGCACAGCAACAGGCCGCACCGGCGCCCGTGACGGCCGCGCCCCAGCCGGTCATCGAGCGTATTGAAGTGCCCCAGACGCCAGTCCTTGTCATGACCCGCGACGTGGTCATCGGCGAGCTGCTCTACCCAACGGACTTTGCCTGGAAAGAGTGGCCCGACGAGACCCTGAACGTGAATTACTACACCCAGGACGTCTTCCCGACGGCCATAGAAGACCTGACCAACTCGGTCGTGCGCACCGCGATGGTCGAGAACGAACCGCTCCTGCCACAGAAGATCGTGAAGAAGGGCGAGTCAGGCTACATGGCCGCGCTGCTGACGCCTGGCATGCGCGCTGTTTCCGTTGAGATTTCTGTCGACCGTGCCTCAGGCGGCTTCATCCTGCCGGGCGACCGCGTCGATATCCACATCACCACGGACGTGGAAGTGGAAGTCGATGGTGAGATGGAGAACCGCCCCACCACCATGAACCTCATGGAGAATGTTCGCATCCTTGCCATCGACCAGGCCTTTGGCGACGGCGTGGGCGGCCAATTCGCGATCGGGTCCACGGCCACGGTCGAGCTGTATCCGGACCAGGCGCGCCTCCTGATCCTGGCAAAGTCCCTGGGTCCTGTGTCGATGACGCTGCGGTCCCTGCAGGACGTGGTCGAGGGCGGGCCGACCATGGCGCGCACCGATTTCCTGATCGACGTCCTGCCGATGGACGAGATCACCCAGGACGAACGCGATCCATCTGAAGTGCGCATCTACCGCAATGGCGACCTGACGGTCGACCAGGTCGACGGAGCGGGCGGGAGCTGATTTGATGTACCAACGACTGATCAAGACGGCAGGCTCTGCACTCGCCCTGGCCCTTGCGCTGACCCCTGTGGCGCAAGCGCAGAACCTTGTTGGGCTGGACATCACCGAGCCTGGCGACTCAGCCGTTACGCAAACCCTGACGCTGGGCATGAACAAGTCGACCATCGTCGACCTGCCGCGTCCGGTCGCAGACGTGGTGATCACCAATGCGGACATTGCCGATGCCACGGTCCAGAGCCGCCAGCGGATGATCTTTCGCGGCGTCACGCAGGGGGAAACGAACGCCTTTCTGTTTGATGACAATGGCCGCGAGATCCTCAACCTCGAAATCCGGGTCGAAAATGACCTGACGGGCCTGGAAGACCTCATCGCCCGTCACCTGCCTGAGACCCGCGTCAGCGCGGAGCCGATCAATGGCTCCATCGTGCTCACGGGCAATGTGAACAACGCCTCTGAGGCCGCCCAGGTGCTCCAACTCGTCGAGCTCTATGAGACCGCAAACGTCGTCAACATGCTGTCGGTGGCCGCCAAGGACCAGGTGCTCCTAGAAGTGCGCATCGTTGAAATGTCGCGCACCTTCCTGAAGCAGCTTGGCATCCGTCCCGATGGCAATATCAGCTTTGGATCGGAAGAAGCGGTCGTCGAAGGCACTGAGATCGCACCCAACGAAGACGGCGATTTCGTCACGCAATTGATCCCGGCAACGGGTCCACGCGAGTTCAACTCCCAGGCTGGTTTCGCAGGAACAGACTTCGAAGGCGGCCTGAATTTCGGCCTGCAATACCAGAACTTTGTCCAGGGACTGCTGCAATCTGAGGTCGGTATCGATGTTGATGCCTTGGAGCGGATCGGCGTGGCACGGACCCTGGCTGAGCCAAACCTGACCACCTTGTCGGGTGAAACGGCAACATTTCTAGCCGGTGGCGAGTTTGCTGTGCCCACCCCTGCGGCTCTCAACGGCACATCAGGCGTGGAATTCAAGCAGTTCGGTATCGGATTGGGCTTCACCCCGACGGTCCTGACCGAAAACCGCATCGCACTGAAAGTTGCGACGGAATTCTCAGAACTGGCCGCACAGGGCGCTGTGGGCGGCATTCCCTCGCTAACAAAGCGCCAGGTCGAGACTTCGGTTGAACTGCCGTCCGGCCGGTCGATGATGATTGCGGGTCTGATCCAGTCGCGCACGCGCCAGGAACTCGATCAGATCCCTGGCATCAAGAATGTTCCCGTGCTCGGCAGCCTCTTCCAGTCGCGTGATTTCACCAATGACGAGACGGAATTGGTGATCATGATCACGCCTTATCTCGTCGATCCTGCCGCCAAACAGGACATGCGCACACCTGCGGACGGTTTCGCCAACCCAACTGACCGCGACGTCATCCTCTTTGGCCGCCTGAACCAGATGTACAGCGACGGCGATACGCGCCTGAGCTCCGAGACCTACCGCGCCCCTATCGGCTTCATTGAGGAATAGGAGACCAGACCCGTGACCACATTGAAGCTTTCTTCGCTCCTGGCCTCTGGCGTCGCCCTGGCTGTTTTAGGTGGGTGTTCGAACAATGAGCTTGCCCTGCCAGAGAACGTCCAGTTGGAGGGGCTGCCCTTCGATAACAATCGCATAGGCGTGGAGCGCACCACCGAGGTGCTCGAAATCGAGATCAATCCAGCCTATCCGGAGCTGCGCATCGCGGAGCGCCGCGCCCTTGAGCGCTTTGTAGCGGCCTACCGTGACCGTGGCCACGGCGAACTCATCATGGCGATGCCTGAAAACGGGAGCTACCCCGCTGCGGCCGTCGAGGCACTCAAGAACGTGCGCAACATCGCCTGGGAGAATGGCGTGTCCTGGGAGCAGATCGCAGGCTCGGCCTACAATGCGAACGGGTCGAACGCGCCGATCCTCTTGGCCTTTGATGCCTACAAGGCGGTCGCGCCGGAGTGCCTGTCTCTGGCGGCCTACGACATGTCCGACGTCTCCAGCAACAATGAGCCAGCCTATTATGGCTGCGCCGTGCGCAACAACATCGCGATGATGCTCGCCGATCCAGGCGACTTGCTCTCGCGCCGCGAAATCAGCGCGCCTGACAATGAGCGGATCTCGCTGGTCATGGAAGCATACCGCTCAGGCAATTGGGGTGGCGGCGAAGCCGTGGGCGTCGGCGGCTAAGGCTGCAGGGCTGTCGCAAGCAGGGATTGGAGTAGGTTCTTATGGGTAACGACAACGCACTCTTCGAAGATGATTTCGACTTCGAACTTGAGAGCTTCGACGACCTCGATGACGGCGCCGATGATGGCGATCTGACGGCCGACTCGATCGAAACAGCCATGGAAGAGGCCGCGGACCCGGCCGATCCTGAGGTCGATCTCAATCCCCCTATGAAAGAGCTCGAAGCATTTGAGCCAGAGCTGACCGGTGAGGAAGGCCTTGCTGCTGCGCTTCCCGATATGGTGCCCGCTGTCGGTGACAAGCCGATTCCGGCCATCGCGATCCTGGCTTTCGTGGAAAAGCCCGAGACCCGCGACCTCATCGAAACGATTGCGCGCGACCGCCGCCTGGCCCGCGCCAGCGTCGACATCTTTGATGGCGGATTGGATGCGGCCACCGCCTATCTCGCCGAAAACGCCACACCGAACCTGTTGAT
Source organism: Pseudomonadota bacterium (assembly GCA_038527085.1). Taxonomy (GTDB): domain Bacteria; phylum Pseudomonadota; class Alphaproteobacteria; order Caulobacterales; family Hyphomonadaceae; genus UBA5336. The sequence continues at coordinate 7,492 of JBCBGD010000025.1, forward strand.
GGTCGAGAGCACGGCGCCTGCCGCTGAAATGATTGCTCAAATCGATCGCCTGGCCGAGCATTGCGACGAAGGCGTCGAAGTGATGGTGGTGGGTGCGACGAATGATATTCCGCTCTACCGCCAGCTCGTGGCGCGCGGCGTCAGCGAATATCTTGTCCCGCCGATCCAACCGCTGCAGATCATCCGTTCAATCTCCGACCTGTTTACCGACCCCGACGCGCCGTTCCTCGGCCGCTCGATTGCTGTGGTCGGCGCAAAAGGCGGTGTTGGGTCTTCGACGATCGCCCACAACCTCGCCTGGTCGATGGCCGAAAACGCCCGCCTGAACACCACGCTGGTCGACCTCGACGTCTCCTTCGGCACCACGGCGCTCGACTTCAACGAAGAGCCAGCCCAGACAGTGATCGACGCCCTGCTCGATCCCGACCGGGCCGACGAGGCCGTCGTCAGCCGTCTCCTCGCGCGCGCCACCGACCGGCTTTCGCTGTTCGCCGCGCCCGCCAGCGTCACGGACATTCCCGAGATCCCCACCGAAGCCTATGGCAAGGTGATCGAGACGGTGCGGCGCAACACGCCCTATGTCATCCTTGACCTGCCACACACCTGGAGCCCCTGGGTGATGCAGACGCTTGTGGATGCCGATGAGCTCGTCATCGTTTGCCAGCCGGATCTCGCCTCCCTGCGCAATGGCAAGAACATCATCGACCAGCTCATGGCGGCGCGCCCGAACGACACTGCCCCGCGCCTCGTGCTGAACATGGTCGGCGTGCCCAAGCGGCCTGAAATTCCCGTGAAGGATTTCGCCTCAGCAATCGGTTTCGAGCCGGAAATCGTCCTGCCCTTTGAGCCGCACCTTTTCGGCATCGCCGCGAACAATGGCCAGATGATCTCCGAGACCGATCCGACTGCAAAGCCGTCCATGGCTGTTGATCACCTGGCGTCGGTCATCACCGGGCAAACCGTGCAGCAACCGACCAAGAGCTTGCTCGCCAAGCTGATGGGCAAATAGGGAGCGCTGGCTGAACCATGGGATTTGGCAAGAAGACGTCCGGCGGCGCCGCAGCGCCTGCGCCCAAACCCAACGCGGCCGCGACTGCGCCAAAGGCGGAGGACAAGGCCAAAGCACCTGCGCCTGCCCCAAAACCGGCTGAAAAGGCGCCCAAACCTGCGCCCAAGCCGGAAGCGCCGATCGAAGTCGATTCCCGGTCTGAGGCCTACTACGCCACGAAGATGACCATCTTCAATGCGCTGATCGACACGATCGACCTGGCGCAACTGGCCCAACTCGACGCCGAGAGCGCGCGCGAGGAAATCCGCGACATCGTCGTTGAGATCATCGCCATCAAAAACGTCGTCATGTCGATCTCAGAGCAGGAACAGCTGCTCGACGACATCTGTAATGACGTGCTCGGCTATGGCCCGCTCGAGCCGCTTCTGGCGCGCGACGACATCGCCGATATCATGGTGAATGGCGCGGACACTTGCTACATCGAAGTCAACGGCAAGATCGAACGGACCAATATCCGTTTCCGCGACAATGCCCAACTGATGAACATCTGCCAGCGCATCGTGTCTCAAGTCGGCCGGCGCGTGGATGAAAGCTCGCCGATTTGTGACGCGCGCCTCCTTGATGGCTCGCGTGTGAACGTGATTGCCCCGCCGCTGGCGATTGATGGGCCAACGCTCACCATTCGTAAGTTCAAGAAGGACAAGCTGCGCCTGCAGGACCTTGTGAACTTCGGCTCGATCTCGCCAGCTGGCGCTGAAATCCTCAGGATCATCGGCCATGCGCGCTGCAATGTGCTGATCTCCGGAGGTACAGGCTCTGGCAAGACCACGCTGCTCAACTGTCTCACAGGCTTCATCGAGCCCGGCGAGCGCGTCATCACCTGCGAAGACTCTGCTGAGCTTCAACTCCAGCAGCCCCACGTGGTGCGACTGGAGACCCGCCCGCCGAACATTGAAGGGTCGGGTGAGGTCTCGATGCGCGACCTCGTGAAAAACTGTCTGCGGATGCGCCCTGAACGCATCATCGTGGGCGAGGTGCGTGGACCGGAAGCCTTCGACCTGCTCCAGGCCATGAACACAGGCCACGACGGCTCGATGGGCACGCTGCACGCCAACACGCCGCGCGAAGGTCTCAGCCGTGTGGAATCCATGATCACCATGGGCGGCTTCTCCCTGCCCGCGAAAACCATCCGCGAAATGATCGTCGGATCGATCGACATCGTGGTGCAGGCCTCGCGCCTGCGCGATGGCTCGCGGAAGATCATGAACGTTACTGAAGTGATGGGCCTGGAAGGCGACACCATCATCCTCCAGGACGTCCTCAAATACGAGATCGATGGCGAAGACGAACATGGCAAGGTCAGAGGGGCCCACCGTGGCACCGGCATCGGCCGACCGCGCTTTTGGGAGCGCGCCTCCTACTACAATCTGGAAAGGGATCTGGCCAAGGCGCTGGACGAACTGGGCTAGGGGACATGGACAACGATCTGCTCATCTACGGTGTGGCCGGACTGGCTTTCCTCGCGATTGCGGGGATCGGCATGGCGTTCGCCGGGGGCGGATCGGGCGAAGTAGCCGCCAAACGCGCCAAGCAGATCTCCAGCGGCAAGAAAGAAGTCGTCGGAAAGAACAAGCGTGAGAAGGTCGATGCGCGTCGCCGCCAGACCCAGCAGATGCTTAATCAGCTGCGCGACGAGAACGAAGCGCGCAAGCGCTCGATCATGCCGCGCGACATCGGCTCCAGGCTTGAACAGGCCGGTCTCGACGTGCCGATTTCCACCTTCTGGATCGCCTCTGCCATTCTAGGCGTCACTCTGGCCACGCTGGCCTACCTGTCTGGCGCCGATGGCGTGACGCTTGCGGGCATCGAAATCCGGTCCCAGATCGCGGTTGTTTTTGCGGCCGGGTTCGCAGGCTTCCTTGGATTGCCACGCTTCATTCTCGGCTTCCTTGCCGGCATGCGGAACAAGAAGCTGACCAACCAGTTCGCCGACGCCATCGACATTATCGTGCGCGGTGTGAAATCCGGCTTGCCGCTCAATGAGTGTCTGCAGATCATCGCGCGGGAGAGCCCTGCGCCGCTGTCGGGTGAATTCCAGCAGCTGTCTGACAACATCCGCATGGGCAACACGGTCGAGCAGGCCCTGTCGAAATTCTATCGCCGCGTGCCGCTGCCCGAAGTGAACTTCTTCGTCATCGTGCTGAACATTCAGTCCAAGTCGGGCGGTAACCTGTCTGAAGCCCTTGGCAACCTGTCGGGCATCATTCGCCAGCGCAAGATGATGCGCGAGAAGATCAAGGCAATGTCCTCTGAAGCCAAGGCGTCGGCCATGATCATCGGCTCGCTGCCGTTTGCCGTGGGCGGCATGGTCTACATGACCACCCCAGACTATGTGATGGAACTGTTCACCACCCCGACAGGCCACTCCATCCTTGCCCTCGCAGCCTTCCTCATGGGCCTCGGCATCATGGTGATGCGCAACATGATCAACTTCGAGATCTAGGGGGCGCGGATGTTTGAAGATTTTGCGGTCAACTACCTGAACGCCCCGACCATCGCCTCAGCGCTCGCAGGCGCGGCGATGTTTGCCACCATCATGTCCATCGCCATGCCACTCTTGAAGGGCGACAAGCTGGAAACGCGCCTGAAGGCCGTCACGACCCAGCGCGAAAAGCTGCGCAAGCAGTCGCGCGCGCGACTGGAAGAAGGCAAGTCGATCCGGCGCGAGGCCAAGGGCCACATGGCCGACGTCACCAACAAGCTGAATCTCGCCAAGCTTCTGGAAGACCCGAATGTCGAGCAGAACCTGGCCCAGGCCGGTTTCCGCGGCCCCAAGCCGATTGCCACCTTCTACTTCTTCCGGTTCTCGCTGCCCTTCATCGGCGCGATCCTGGCCTTCGTCTACATCTTCTTCATCAATGATCTGGGCCTCGCCCCGATCCAGAAGTACGGCGCCATCATCGTGGGCGCGGCGGCAGGCTTCTACGCGCCGACGCTGTACATCGGCAACATCAAATCCAAGCGTCAGAAGTCGATCATGAAGGCCTTCCCGGACGCGCTCGACATGATGCTGATCTGCGTCGAGGCGGGCATGTCGATCGAAATGGCCTTCGCCAAGGTCGGCTCGGAGATCGGCTCTGCGTCGGCGGAACTGGCCGAGGAACTGACCCTGACCACGGCTGAACTGTCATACCTGCCAGAGCGGCGCATGGCCTATGAGAACCTCGCCATGCGCACGGGCCATGAAGGCGTGAAATCGGTCTGTATGGCGCTGGTCCAGGGCGAGCGTTACGGTACGCCGCTCGGCGATGCCCTGCGCGTGATGGCCAAGGAAAACCGCGACATGCGGATGTCTGAGGCCGAGAAGAAGGCCGCCGCCCTGCCGGCCAAGCTGACCGTGCCGATGATCGTGTTCTTCCTGCCTGTGTTGTTCCTCGTCGTGCTCGGACCGGCCTACATCAAGTTCCAGGACATGTAGTCTGGGCGTGCGTCGTCGACGCCAGGAAACCACCTCAATGAAAAGCCCGCCCTGATCGCATCAGAGCGGGCTTTTTTGTGGATCGCTGAAACCGTGAGATCAGCCCGCTTGGCTGCGTCTCAGGCCCAGCGGTTTGGCTGGCGCGGCCTCAGCCGCATCGCTCGGCTCCACCGGACTGGCCTCGACAGCCGCTTCAGGCGCCGCTTCGATGGCATCGCCGCGCAGGGCGCGCAGGAGCTCGGCGTTGCGGCGCATGGTTTCCTCTGGCGCATCGCTGGCGGCTTCCATCATCTCATCGAACCGGCCCTGCAGTCCAAGGACAAGGGCCAGGTTCTGGCGCACATTCGTGTTGGCGCCTTGAAGGCTTGCGGCCCGGCGCAGGTGCATTTCGGCCTCGTCGAGGTTGCCTGTCAGCGCGAGGGACAGTCCATAATTCGACAGGGTGATGACCCGGTCGGGCTCGATGTCGAGGGCCTGGCTGTAGGCCACCTGCGCGGTGCGGTGATCGCCGAGCCTGTCATTGGCAAGTCCGAGCGACGCAAGGATGCCTGCATCGTCAGGCGCCAGAAGAGCGGCGGCCTGCAAGGCGCGCCGGGCGCCGGCATAGTCCTCTTCGGCCGACAGGCTTCGCGCCTTGAGCTGCTTTACCTCGGCCGACATCGGATGAATCACTTCCGTTTCTGTCATCACCTCGACGACACGCTCGTGGCTGCCAATCGCGGCGAGCGCGCGCCCGAAGAAGAGGGCCGTGTCGAGATCCGTGGGTGTCTTGGCGTATTCCTGCGCCCAGAAATTCGCGCGCTCCAGCGGCGGCATGCGCTCTGCGAGCTCGCGCGCTTCGGCGTCGGCGGGTGTCAGTTCTGGGCGGGTTTCCGTGCTGGCCTCTGAGCTCACATCGAGGTCAGGGCCGCCGTCCGTGGCGCATCCGGCAAGCGCGATGGCCGCCGCAACGGCAAGCGGCAGTTTCACCGTTCGAACACTGGACATGGCAGACTTCCTCACGTTCAAAGACTTTGGCGAGATGTGAGCCGGACTGTCTCAAGGACAGGTTAACACCGCGCGCCCATCCCTTAACTTTCTGCGTCTCCTGCTGAGGATTTCCATGGACCCTGCCTTCACTGCATCATCGAAACGGCCCGCCCAAATTCACCTGTTCACTGCGGAGGATTGGGAGGCCCATCAGCCAGGCGGCTCGCTCGGCGCGTTCGCAAAGGCTTCCGCGTTCGATGGCAGCGCGGGAAAGAGCGTGATCGCTCCGCGCGAAGATGGCTCCATCGGTGATGTCCTTTTCGGCCTGGGCGATGGCAGGGATGGCCTGGCGGTGGCGGGTCTGTCGGCGAAGCTCCCGGCGGGCGACTATGAGATCGCTCGCCTGCCAGAGGGCTATGCCTATGAGTGGGCAGCCGCAGGCTGGCTCGACGGTGCCTACCGCTTCGATAAGTACCGCAAATCCGAAACGCCTGTGCCAAGGCTCGTACTGAGAGACGGCGAGGACGTGGCCGGGATTGCGCTGGAAGCCGATGCGGTGCGGCTGGTGCGCGATCTCGTGAACACGCCAGCCGAAGACATGGGGCCTGACGCGATACAGGGCGCAATCTCCGCGCTGGCTGAAGATGCTGGCGCGCGCCTCGAGACCACGATTGGCGAGGCACTGCTGGACCAGAACTACCCGATGATCCACGCGGTGGGCCGGGCGGCCGCGATTGCGCCGCGCCTGATGGAGTTGAGCTGGGGCGATCCCAGCCATCCCGAGCTCGCCATTGTCGGCAAGGGCGTGGCCTTCGACACCGGCGGGCTGAACATCAAGACCGGCGACTATATGCGGCTGATGAAGAAGGATATGGGCGGGGCGGCCCACGCCATCGGCCTGGCCAAGCTGGTGATGGAGGCCGAGCTTCCTGTCCATCTGAAGCTCTATGTCCCAGCTGTAGAAAATGCGGTGTCCGGCAATGCTTTCCGCCCCGGCGATGTGGTCAGCACGCGCAAGGGATTGAAGGTCGAGATCGACAACACCGACGCCGAAGGCCGCCTGATCCTCTGCGATGCGCTCGCGCGCGCGTGTGAAAGCTCTCCTGATCTTCTGCTCGACTACGCAACCCTGACAGGCGCAGCGCGCGTGGCGCTGGGGCCTGACCTTGCGCCTTACTATACCGATGACCAAACCCTGTCGGATAGCCTGGTGGAAGCTTCTAAACTCTCGGGCGATCCCGTGTGGCGTCTGCCGCTCTGGCGGGCCTACAAGTCCATGCTGTCGAGCTCGATCGCCGATGTGTCCAACGCCGGCGGGCGGATGGCAGGCTCGATCACGGCGGCGGTCTATCTCTCACACTTCGTCGATGCGCCGCGCTGGATGCATTTCGACATCTGGGCCTGGCGCGAGGGTAAGTATGGCCGGCCAGCGGGCGGGGCGGCGACGGGCCTTCGGGCCAGCTGGGCGATGCTGAAGGCGCGCTACGGCGCTTGATCTCCGGCGCTTGCGGGCGCGGGCAAATCACGGAAGGCTCCTTCCACGTGGAGGGAGCTGACATGACACTATCCGAGCGCGATGCCCTTGATTTTCTGAAGGCGGCCTTCACCGCCAGCGTCGCCGACGACGCCCCGGACCTGACAGCGCGCCAGTCAGCGATCCTGATGGTGGTCGCGCTGGAGGCAGGGCCTCATACGGTGCGCGGCCTGGCGGCGCGGCTCGATCTCTCAAAGCCCGTCATCACCCGCGCGCTCGACAAGCTCGAAGGGCTGGGCCTGGTGCGCCGCGTCAGCGACGAGCAGGATCTGCGCTCGGTCTTCATTGAGCGGACCCAGGAGGGCAGCGCCTTTCTCCGGGCGATGGTGAGCCCCATCTGCGGTGGCAGCACGCGCCGGAAAAAGCCCGCCAAGGGTATCTCTCGCGCGGCGTGAGCAAAGAAAAAGGCGGCGCCTCACAGGAAACGCCGCCTTTCGATTTCTTGAGAATTTGGCCGAGACTTACTCAGTCTCGTCGCTGGCCTCTTCGCCGGGAAGCTGGTCGATCTCGTTCTCAGCGCCTTCGAACGGAACATTCGGCTCAGCATTCTCGTCAAGGAACTCTTCCATCTCCTCAGGCACCAGCGTGACACCGCCAGCTGAGGCGGCACCGTTGCCGCGATCGACTTCCTGGACGGCGACTTCGCCGGTTTCCAGAGTTGGGTTGGTTTCCTCTTCGACGATCACTGGCTGGCCGGCCATGGGCTCGATATCGTCGATGTCGTCTTCGTCGATACCTTCGGGCTCGGGAAACTCTGGCGGGGCTTCGCTCATCTGCGCCATGTAGGCGATGACGTTGGCGCGCTCGCTGTCGCGGTTGAGGCCGGCGAACGCCATGGACGTGCCGCTGACATAGCCTGATGGATTCTTCAGCCAGGCGTTGAGCTCTTCATAGCCCCATTCACCAGCAAAGCCGCTGAGTGCGCCAGAATACCGGAAGCCGTCATTGGCGGCTTTCTCCGCGCCGACAACGTTCCAGAGTGCTGGGCCGATGCCGTTGCCGCCGCCTTGCTCGATGGCATGGCAGGACTGGCACTTCTGCTTGAAGCTGCTTTCGCCGCGGGCCGGATCAGCATTGGCCAGCGCGAGGCCGAGGTCGAACACTTCCTCAACTGCGCCGGGCGCGGCGCCAGCGTCTTCGATCTCGACATAATAGGCGTAGCTGGCCGCGATCTTCTCGTTCAGCGTCTGCACTTCGCCATGGTCGTCATGGTGAGCTTTCTCAGGCGCGAACAGGGAGTGGGACAGCTCGTGCAGGCCCATCAGCACAAGGAGCACGGCCAGGAGGCAACCGAAGATGGTGTTTAAGGTCAAATTGCCCATTTCTGCATTCCAAATCAGTGTGGTCTTGGTGTCGCCTAGGTGGCACGCTATGCAGCGCTCCACAACTGACGCGGTGACGCACTGCAACCAAGGAACCACATGCCGTCTTCAATCGCTTATCAGGGCGAGCCTGGGGCCAACTCCCACATCGCCTGCCAGCAAGCCTTCCCCGATCTCACGCCCCTGCCGTGCCGCACCTTCGAGGACGCGCTCGCCGTGGTGGACAGCGGGGAGGCGGAACTCGCCATGATCCCCGTCGACAACACGATTGCCGGTCGTGTGGGGGATATCCACTACTTGCTCCCGGGCACCAAGCTTCACATCGTCGGCGAGCATTATCTCCCCATCCGGTTCCAGCTGATGGCGCAGCCGGGCACGCCCCTGGCTGGCGTGAAGAAGGCCCGTTCGCACATTATGGCGCTGGGCCAGTGCCGCCGCTTCCTGCGCGAGCATGGCATCGAAGCAATCTCGGCGGCCGACACGGCCGGGGCCGCGCGTGAAGTGGCAGAGGGCGGCGATCCGTCCATCGGCGCGATCGCCCCGCGCCTGGCTGCAGAAGTTTATGGACTGGAAATCCTCGCCGAAGACATCGAGGACGCCCAGCACAACACCACACGGTTCGTGATCATGGCGCGCGAGCCCAGCGAGATCGAGCCGGGCGATGGCGCGGTGAAGACGGCGTTTCTCTTTCAGGTGCGCAACATTCCGGCTGCGCTGTACAAGACGCTGGGCGGGTTTGCGACCAATGGCGTGAACATGACGAAGTTGGAGAGCTACCAGGTCGACGGCGCGTTCCAGGCCTCGCAATTCTACGCGGAAATCGATGGCCATCCGAATGAACGGCCGGTGCAGCTTGCGCTCGAGGAGCTCGGCTTCTTTTCCGCGAGCCTGAAGATTTTGGGCGTGTTTCCAGCCGCCGATCCGCCGGGCTGAGCTTGGTCCAGCACCCGTGTCCGCAAACCCGGCTGGGTGCGGCGGTGGCGATCAAGTTGAGGACGGACTGAGTTGTCAGCTCGTGTTGAGATGTCCAGGTTCAGGAAAAGCGCCCGCAAAAAG
>JBCBGD010000026.1:0-16771 GCA_038527085.1 Pseudomonadota bacterium
CATAAAGCAGCGCGCCGATGAAGAAGAACAGGAAGTAAATGAAGAAGGCGGCGAAGCCCATCATCAGGTAGGACTTCTTGGCGTCGCCGAGGGTTTTCGCCGCCAGCGCCCTTTGCACCATCATCTGGTTGGTGCCGTAAACCGTAATGTGGAATAGGGTCATAGCGAAGACGCCCGCCCAGATCGTCGGGGCAACCGAGAAATCGAGGTTGCTGTCGATCGGGTTGAGCTTGCCATCTGCGGCCAGGCTGTCGAGCGCGCCAGAGAGAGGGCTGACCGCGTTAAGCAGGCCCCACAGCACGATGCCCGCGCCGATGAACAGGATCACACCCTGCAATACGTCGGTCCAGATAACCGCGTTCATACCGCCGAGCATGGTGTAGACTAGCACCACCAGCGTCATGCCGATGACGGCCACGCGCACATCCACGCCGGTGACGAAGGTGATGACCACGGCCGTGGCCGTCAGGATTGAGGCGGAGGTGATGGTCTGGGTTAGCAGGAAAAGCCCTGCCATCACGGTGCGCGATGTGCCCCCGAAACGGCGCTCGAGATACTCGTAAATCGAGGCGACGCCGCTGTTGTAAAAGAAGGGGAGGAAGAAGACGACGACCGCGAAGATCACGAGCGGGTAGTTCACGTGGATGGCCAGCGCCGCCATGCCGTCGCCATAGGCCCAGGCTGGCCCGCCCAGGAAAGACAGCGCGCTCACATAAGTGGCGATCACGGAAATGCCGATCGCCCACCACGGCGTCGAGCGGTCACCGAGTTGGTAGTCTTCTGCTGAATGCACTCGCCTGCTCATCCACCAGCCAAGGAGCAGGTTGCCGATAAGGTAGGCGGCAACAATCGTCCAGTTGAGAACGCCAAACTGCGCCATGGATCTCAGCTCCCCGTACAAACAGTTTTACCAGCCTGGAAAAAGAAGAGGAGGAGCACAAGGCTCCCCCTCACCTCACTCTCACGTGTGCTTATGAGACACCATGAGCGGCTCCGCTAGAAGCGGGCTCTGACCCGCACTCCGTAGTTCTGCGGATAGAGATATCCGGTCTGGACCACGTCGCTGGAGTTGTTGTTGCCGCGTGCCAGGACAGCCTCGTCCTCGAGGTTCTCGATGAACGCTTCCACGGCGTAGGCGTTGGTGGGGTCGTCCCAGCGCAGGCGCAGGTCGGTCTTGGTGAAGCTGTCCTGAAGCTGGTTAGGGTCTGGCGAATACAGGTTCGAGGTGAAGTACTCGTCGCTGTAGTAGAAGGAGATGCCCGGCGTCAGTGTGCCGTTCTCGCCGAGGTCGATTTCATAATCGCCCTGCAGGTTGAAGGTCAGCTCAGGTGACCATGGCGTGGTCTCGCCAGACACGCTGATCGAGGGCACGACTTCTCCGCCAAACAGTTGGTATGGGTTGCCCTGGAAGAAGTCGTCGCCGAACTCGGAGTCGAGATATGCGAGCGTGCCGCTGAGGCGCAGCTCAGGGACGGGGAAGTAGACCGCTTCAAGCTCGATGCCCCAGGCATCGATCTGGCCGCCATTGTCGGATGACGTCACGGCGATACCGCCGATGATATCCTGACGCTGACGCAGCAGGTTGGTGTATTCGGTCACGTGGACCGCGCCATTGAACAGGAGCGTGTCGTCCAGAAGGTTGGACTTGAAGCCGGCCTCGATGACCTGGCTTTCCTGCTCGTCCGTGGCCGAACCGCCGTTGGAGATCGCGCCTGACAGGAAGCCTGTCGCCGCATTGAAGTAGAGCAGGACATCGTCATTGTAGTCATACTCTGCGCCGAGGCGCCAGCTGACGTTGTCGAAGCTCACATCGCCGCGAATGGCATCGTCCGCACCCACATTTAGGGCAAACACCGTGTTCGGATTGGTCGGCACAACGGCAGGTGACGGATTGTCGAGCACCTGTTGGGTGAAGGTCACAGGCGCTTCGACGGTGCCGTCACCATCTGTGTCGCCGGTGAAGTTGCTGCCTGCGCCGACAAGCGTACGAGACTCGTCGTTAAAGCGCAGTCCGCCGACAACGCGGAACTGGTCCGTGATCGACCATTCGGCCTGGCCGAAGACGCCGAAATACTCGATCTCGCGCACGCCCACGTCGGCAAACTCACCACCAGGGATGATGATGTCGTTCGAAGCGATCGGTGTGCCGATGAGCAGCGGGAAGTCCGCACCGCCGGGGCCGGTCACCGTCGGGCGGTTAGCGATCTCAGCCGTATGGTCGATCAGCGCAAAGCTGAAGAAGCTCTCATCTTCGGAGTAGTAGGCACCCGCGGTCCACTGGATCGGGCTGTCATAGTCCGAAGCAAACAGGAACTCCTGGGAGAAGCTCTCATTTTCCTCGTTGAACCAGAAGCGTGTGTGTCCGGTCGGGCTGAAGTCGCCATCGAAGCCGAGCAGGTTGGCGAAATCGGTGTAGGCCGAGATCGACTTCAAGGTCACAGGACCGAAATCGTAGTTCACTTCCAGTGAGAACTGCTGCTGTTCCAGGTCGCCTTCCGGCGCGAAGTCCTGGGCGACCTCATAGGGTCCGAGATCGTCCGCGCTCGGGGCGCCGCTCGAGCCTTGGAGCGGGTTGGCGCAGTCTTGGAAGTCGCCGAGAGGGTCGGTGAGTCCCTGCGCGGTGACGTTCCGGCACTCAAACGTATAGCCGAACAATCCGGCCTCGACGCCGCGCTCGGTCACGTTGGAATAACGCGCCAGAATTTCGAGCTCAGGTGTGGGCTCCCAGAGCACACTGATACGACCGCCAATATCGTCCGGCGCGCCAAGATCTGCGCCTGCCGAGTTGTCGATGTAACCGTCGCCATTTTCCGTGAAGGCGGCGATGCGAACGCCCAGCGTATCGGTCAGCGGGACGTTCGCGAAACCTTCCACGCGGCGGGTGTTGAAGCGCTCATAGCTGGCATCGACACCGGCGCTGAAGCCCGAAAGATCAGGCGCGTTGGTGTAGAGATTCAGCGCGCCTGCAAAGGTGTTGCGGCCATACAGGGTGCCCTGTGGTCCCTTCAGGAATTCGAGGCGCTGGACATCAAAGAAGCCGCGCGACTGCATCGAAGCGCGGGGCTGGTAGACGCCATCTACGAACGTGCCGACGATGGACGACACATCACCAAATGTGTTGGTGGAGTTAGCGCCGCGAACGTTGAACTTCGCGTCGTTGCCAACAAAAGCGAAGTTCACGCCGGAGACGATCTGGTCGAGGCGCGACACATCATCTACGCCTGCCCGGTCGAGGCCGGCTTCGTCGAATGCTTGGACCGACTGGCCAACGTCCTGTGTGGTTTCAGCGCGGCGTTCTGCCGTGACGGTGATGACGCCAAGCTTCTTTTCATCTTCGCCCGGCGCGTCTTGCGCGATGGCCGGCGCGGCAAGCGTGACGACGCTGATCGCTGCGACGCTCGTCAGAAAACCTGTTGATCTCAGTTTCATGGATTCCTCCCGGTACACCCGTTTTTTGTCAGCAAGCCACAAGCTGACTTCGAATGCAATTCTGTGGCACGAATTCTGTTTCCTTTCGGAAAAATGTTGCAATCGGGAGACAGTTTCTTCTCAGGCGAGGAAATATCTTTCAATTCCGCCAGCAGGAGACTTTGGGCGGCGCTTGGGAAGGAACAGGTTGCCGAACGCACCACCGCGCACCTAATATGACTTCGAATGCAAAAAGTGCCTGCGAGGTGAAGGTTTACCATGAACGCCATACAAGATGCCAAGGCTGCGGTGCGATCCTTCCGCAGGGAGTTTGATGCATTCACCGGCCCTGACATGAAAGCGGCTGCGAAAGCGCACTGCGCGCCGGGATTTCTATGGCGCGGCATGTATCCGTTTGGCGAAATCGAGGGCTACGGAGGCGTGGTGGACACGTTCTGGGCCCCTCTCAGCAAGGCGTTCTCAGGCCTGCATCGGCGTGAAGACATATTCTTTGCGGGAGCCAATGATGCAGCTTCCGGGCAGGGAGACTGGGTGTGCTCCATGGGGCACTTGGTCGGTCTGTTTGACCACGATTTCCTGTCCATCCCCGCCAACGGACGCCTGACCAATCTTCGGTATGCGGAGTTTTTCCGTGTCGAGAATGGTAAGCTCTATGAGGGTGCCTTGTTCGTGGATCTCCTTGGGCTGATGCACGATGCAGGCTGTTATCCGCTGCCGCCGATGACGGGACAGTTTTTCCGCTATCCAGGTCCGCGCACCCATGATGGTCTCGTATCAACGCCGCAGCCACAGAGAGAGACCGAGCACACGCTGGCCCTCGTCAACGAGATGATTGCCGATCTGCGCGGTCTGAACGACCTTGAAAAGTACCGCTGCCCTCCGGACCTCCTGCGCAAGACCTGGCATGAGAACATGGTCTGGTATGGTCCATGCGGCATTGGCGCTAGCTTCACGATTGAGCGTTACCAGGAGCAGCACCAGTATCCCTTTCGGCTGAACCTCGCTGACAAGAGCTACAAAGGCCATGTCGCCCGTATAGCCGAGGGGCATTATTGCGCCTTCTTTGGCTGGGCTAACCTCAGGAACCGCAATACGGGCGGCTTCCTCGGACTGCCAGCTGCGCGGGAAGCGGCGGAGATGCGGATTGTCGATGTCTACCGCCGGGATGGCGACAAGCTGGCCGAGAATTGGGTGTTCATCGACCTGCCACACTACCTCGCCCAGCAGGGCCTCGACGTGTTTGCACGCCTGAAGGAGCTGCGTCGGATTCCAGGCTGAGGTGTTTCAGCACTCCACCACATTCACGGCGAGCCCACCCTGACTGGTCTCCTTGTATTTCGACGACATATCGAGGCCCGTCTGGCGCATGGTCTCGATCACTTGGTCGAGCGAAACCCGCATCTGATCGGGCGCGTGAAGCGCCAGGCGCGCCGCATTCACTGCCTTTACCGCGCCGATCGCATTGCGCTCGATGCAGGGGATTTGCACCAGGCCGCCGACCGGATCGCAGGTCAGGCCGAGATTATGCTCCATACCGATCTCAGCAGCGCTCGCCACCTGGCCTGGCGTGCCGCCCCAGACCGCCGCGAGCCCACCTGCCGCCATGGAGCAAGCGACACCCACCTCGCCCTGGCAGCCCATCTCGGCGCCTGAGATCGAGGCGCGCTGCTTGTAAAGAAGGCCGATGCCGCCGGCCGTGAGAAGGAACTTCCTTGCCGCGTCCATCTTGCCGTCTTCCGCGATGCAATAGTGCCGGATGACGGACGGGATGATGCCTGCCGCTCCATTGGTCGGTGCGGTGACCACCTGTCCGCCGGCCGCGTTCTCTTCATTGACGGCCATGGCGTAGACATTCAGCCAATCGAAAAGCTGCTCGCGCTCATTCGATTGGAGGGCCGCCTGGAGCGTCCTCCATAGCGACGCCGCGCGTCTCTGGACCTTGAGCTTTCCTGGCAAAACGCCATCAGCCTGCAACCCGCGCTCGACCGAGGCCATCATGACCTGACAGACGCGATCCAGTTGGGCGTCGGTTTCCCGGCGCGGACGCATCGCGTCTTCGTTGGCCCGGATCACCTCGCTGATTGTCCAGTTCCCCTGCCTGCAGATTTCGAGCAGTTCTGCCGCAGAGCCGAAAGGGTAGGGGACCTTCGCGCCTGTGCTGACGAGATCGTCGGTGGCTGGCTCCTGCAGCTGGCGCTCAGACGCAATGAACCCACCGCCGGTCGAGTAGTAGGTGTTCGCGTCGAGTGTATTGCCGCCTGCGTCGAAGGCCACGAGCCGCATCCCATTGGGGTGCAGGCGCGGGGCATGTTCAAAATCAAAAAGGATGTCGCGTTTGGGATCAAAGTCGATGCGGTGCGTGCCGAGCAAGTCGATCTGACGCCCGGCATGCACTTGAGCTTCGAGCGATTTGGCCGCCTCCATATCCGGCGCGTCGGGCTCAATGCCCAACAGTCCCAGGATCACCGCCTTGGGCGTGGCGTGCCCCTCGCCGGTGAAGGCCAGTGAGCCTTGCAACTCGACGCTCAGTCTGGCGACCGACGGCAGAGTGCTTCGTGTCTCGAGACGCTGGAGGAAACGCCGGGCGATGCGCATGGGCCCGACGGTGTGGGAACTCGATGGGCCAATGCCGATGCGGAAGATATCGAGAATCGAAAGCATCCAGACCTTCCTGAAGACTCGTTTTGCATTCGAATGCAATTTGTGGCCTTATAGCTGCAGGCAGCATGAGAAACCAGATTTCATGGCCCAGTCCAGCGTCATCTTTCTTCCAGGGTTCATGTGCGATGATCGGCTGTTCGCCCCCCAGATCAAATACTTGTCTGCGAGGGGTTATCGATGCGAGATTGGAGACCTGACCGGCGCTGCCAGCATTGAGCGCATGGCCAGTCAGACCCTGAAGCGCGCGCCAAAGCACTTCGCGCTGATTGGTCTTTCCATGGGCGCGATCGTGGCCTTTGAAATGATGCGTCAGGCACCGGAGCGTGTGACCCATCTTGCCCTGCTCAACACAACGGCGCGCGCTGACGCCGCGGGGGCTGCGCGCAAGCAACAGCTGAAACGAGTGTCTGCCGGAGAGCTCGATATGGTCCTTCGCGAAGACCTGAAGCCGCAATACCTGGCGCCCGCCAACCGCGTGCCGCGCATTCTGGATGTCTTGGACGCCATGGGGCGATCACTTGGCGAGGAGGTTTTCGTCAAGCAGACGATGGCACTTTCGGTCCGACGTGATGCTTTCGATGTGCTCGAAAGGATCACATGTCCCTCTTTGGTACTCGCTGGCGCGGAAGACCGGGTGTGTCCGGTGGACCGCCATGAAGAAATCGTCGAGGGCATCGCAGGCGCGACGCTCGAGGTCATTCCAGAATGCGGCCACATCTCGACGCTTGAAGCTCCGGATCGCGTGAAGGAAGCGTTGGACGCTTTGCTCGCCCGGCCATCCACGATTGGATCTGGACGAGCGTGCCGACCCCAATTGCGGGTGGTGCACACCTCGAATTGACTTCGAATGCATGGACTGCGAGCCTTGCCTGGAAGAGGAACTTGAGAATGGACAGCACCGCGACGCTCAAACGGGCCAAAGCCGATGACCGCATCGTGCGCTATGCAGATTTGAAGCCTTGCTTCGATGCGTTCATCGACACCCGCACCCCGGGCTCGGACAAGAAAGAGAACTTCACCATCATCGGGCCGGGGGTGTCAGAAAACCCGAACCAGCATGTCCACATTGCCGAGCCCCACGGCTTCAATATCGGTGGGGCGCGCCAGCCGCCAGGCTGCACCAATTCCCAGCACAGCCATGACACCGCAGAGGTCTTTTATGTCCACTCCGGAACATGGCGTTTTGATCTCGGCGAACACGGGGATGATGCGCAGGCCGCAATGGGGCCAGGCGACCTCATCTCCATCCCGACCAAGGTCTTCCGCGGCTTTACCAATATTGGTGAGGATGTCGGATTCCTTTGGGCGGTGCTCGGCGGAGATGATCCGGGCCGGGTGCTGTGGGCGCCGCAAGTGTTCGAGATGGCGCGCGAATATGGCCTTGTCCTGATGGAGAACGGCATGCTGGTCGACACAGGCCGCGGCGAAGCGCTGCCAGCGGGCAAGCGGCCGATGCCTGTCACCTCGCGCGAGCAGTGCGATGCGCTTCAGAGATTTTCGAATGACGACCTTGAGGCCTGTATCATTCGATCTGGCACGTCAGGCCCGAAAGGGGCTTTCGATGATCTCGAAGGCGTCAGCGAGGTGTGTCTGATTGGTGGCGGCCGCATGGATTGGCCCCACGGTTTCAACGTGTCGGAAGTTTCACTTGCGCGCGGTGCGGACATCCCGACCCACAGGCTCGGCGCTCCGGATGTCTGGTTCGTCCAGAATGGAACAGTGGCGATCACGATGGGCGAAGACATCTTGGCGTGCGAGGCGGGCGATACGATCACCGTACCGCAGGGCCAGACGCGCGCCCTGCGCAATAGCGGTGATACACCTGCAAGACTCGTGGCAGTGCGCGGCGGCGACTCTGCGGCATCGATCTCCTGGTCATGACAGCGCCCTTTGAAAACAAGACCGCGCTCATCACCGGGGCCAGTCGCGGCATCGGCCGTGCCATCACGCAGCGCCTTCATGCGGAGGGTGCCACCGTGGTGCCTGTGGCAAGAGCGTCAGACGACTTCTCGGACCTGGTCGATAGCCTTGGCGGGCGCTGTCATCCGTGGACCGGCGATGCCGCGTCTGACGACTTGCTCTCATGGATCGATGCGCAGCCGCACATAGACATTCTCATCAACAATGTCGGAATCAATGTCCCCAAGCCAATGGAGGAGGTCGAGGACGAGGTGTTGGACCGCATGATCGACCTGAATGTGCGCACCACATACAGGGTGTCCCGCCACGCCACTGCGCGGATGGGCGAAGGCGGCCGCGTGATCAACATCACGTCCCAGATGGGCCATGTCGGATCGCCCCGGCGCACCGTTTATTGCATGACAAAACATGCGATTGAGGGCCTGACCAAGGCCATGGCCATCGAGCTTGCGCCGCGCGGCATCCGCGTGAATTCTGTCGCGCCGACCTTTGTGGAAACGCCCATGACGGCGCCAATGCTGGCCGATCCGGAGTTCAAGGATTTCGTGCAGTCGATGATCCCGCTCGGCCAGACGGCCAAACCGGAGGACGTGGCATCGGCAGTTGCCTATCTCGCCGGTTCCGGCGGGGAGATGGTGACAGGCACCAGCCTGCGCATAGATGGCGGCTGGACCGCCCAATAATCGTCAGGACACGCACATGTCGAAATCTGTCACCCACGTCGCCACGACGGACATCTCAGAGATGATGGCTGCGAGCGGCGAAAGGCGCATGAATTTGCCGGGCTTTGACGACGAATTCGTGGACTTCCCTCACTACATCATCCGGATCACGGAGCTGATCTGGCACGAGCGGCAAGTCGAGAAGATCCTCGATTGGTATGCTGAAGACTGCCCAATCCACACCTTGGCGGGCGACATTTCTGGTGCCCAGACTGTCGTGGACAACACCTACGCGACGCTGAAAGCCTTTCCCGATCGGCGGCTCGATGCGGACAATGTGATCTGGTCCGACGACGGGGGCGGGGCGTTTTATTCCTCCCATCTCATCACCTCGAAGATGACCAATCAGGGCGACAGCGAATTCGGTCCAGCTTCAGGACGGAACATTCGCATCCAGACGATTGCCGATTGTCTGTGCAAAGATAATCAAGTGATCGAGGAATGGCTTGTCCGCGACAATCTCGCCGCCGCAGAGCAGCTCGGTTTCAATCCCGACGCCATCGCGCGGAATCAAGCCGAGGCTGACCGTGAGAAAGGCTTCAGCCTGGTCGACTTTCATGCTGAAAACCGCGCGCGAGTGGCGGCGGGAGACCGCGTGGATATCTCTAACGACACCGCGGCGGCGATCGCCATTGCTGCGCTGAAGGCGGTGTGGGAAACGCGTGACTGGACTGCAGCGAACACGCTCTATGATTTTCGCGTGGGTGCGACCTACCCGGGCGCGGTCAGTCTTTACGGCCCCGACCAGATCAAAGACTGGTTTGCGCCCCTCCATGCCTCTCTGACTGACCTAAAAATCGCGATCGATCATGTGGCCGAGATCCCCTATTTAGGCGAGGCGCGCGATGTGGCGGTCCGCTGGTCTGTCGCGGGCACCCATTTTGGAGATGGTCGATACGGGCCGGCAACAGGCGCACCAATCTACATTTTGGGTGTGTCGCAGTTCCGCGCCATGAATGGGCGCATCCGTGAGGAGGTCACGATCTGGGACGACCTCGCGCTGCGCCGTCAGATCGAGACGGCACGGCTGATGTGATGACGGGGCTCGCTCGCCTCATCGACGCCCATCACCATCTCTGGGACCTCGGGCACTGCCACTATCCCTGGCTCATGGAAAAGGGGGTGAGGCGTTTCTTCGGCGATCCGGCGCCAATCCAGAAAGACTATCTGGTCAGCGACTTTCGCGCTGACATAGGCGATCTCCCAGTCGAGAAATCGGTGCACATCCAGGTCGGCGTGCGCCCTGAAGACGCCGTCAAGGAAACCGCCTGGCTACAGAAAATGGGCGAGGCACATGGACTGCCAAGCGCCATCGTTGCGTTCACGGACCTGACGTCTCCAGACCTCGAACGCCAGCTTGATGCCCATACGCAGCATGACCGCCTTCGCGGCATTCGCCAGATCGTCGGGCGGAGTGCGGAGGAGGACCGCAAGACCGGTACGCGCGGCTTGCTTTCAAATCCCGCGTTCTTGGAAGGCCTGCGCGCACTCAGCCACAGGGACCTCAGCTTCGACTTACAACTCACGCCGCCGCTGATGCAGGCCGCCGCCAATGTGCTCGAGCAGGTCGCGGAATTGAAGGTCGCCCTCTGCCACGCTGGCAGTCCCAGTGACTTCTCTGAGGCGGGCCTTCTGGAATGGCGCGAAGGGCTCAGACGGCTCGCGGCTCTGCCCAACGTGATCTGCAAGGTGTCCGGGTTTGGGATGTTCCAGCCGGACTGGACCACCCAGGACATCCGCCCGCTCGTGCTGACAGCCATCGAAATATTCGGCCCCGACCGGATTGCCTTCGGATCGAACTTTCCCGTCGACAAGCTTGCGGCCAGCTACACCCGCGTCATGAACGCCTATCTGGACATCACAGACGGGTTCAGCACCGGTGAGCGCGTGGCGATGTTCGCCGGCGTCGCCGAGCGTTTCTACAGACTGTAGGCAGCGGAGTACCGACCCTTTCGGCATTCTGTTGGGATGGTCCAACCTCCCGAACCTGATGGATCCGCAATACGAGACGTGGCCCGGTTTGTGGCTCTGTGGTAAGGGCCACTCATTATGAGCGACGCTGTTGGCCCCGGTGATCTTGTCTTATGCGTGAACGCAGCGCCGAACCATGTGACCGGCATGCCCGTGCCGCTCGTGGCCGGTGAGACCTACCTGGTGGCGGCCGTGATGGAATTTGCCTGCCCGTGCGGGCGCTCTGACGCGCTGCTGGATGTCGGCGTCGACTTTGCCTGGTGCCAGTCACGCTTCAGGCTGCTGCCAAAACCAAAGGCCCGAGAAAAGACCCGGCGCGTCTCTGCGCCCAAGGAAAAAGAGAAGGTCTAGCCTGTTTCGCGCCCATACGTCCGGCGTGGCACAGTTGCATATTTGACAGCCTTTCTCCGAAACGATTCGGCGTCTCTTGCCGCCTCGAAAGCTCGGCGTTACAGGGTAACAATGCTGAGGCGGTTGCCCCTTCTGTATGTGCTTTTGCTCGCGGCTGCGTTTGCCGCGCTTCAGGCGTTCGGCCTGGCCCATGCGGCCGAGCACGCCTTTGAAGACCATGACCATGGCGGAGTGGTGTGCGAGCTGGATGCTGTCGCCAGTGAGGATGACGAGTTGCTAGCGCCGCCTGCGCTGGCCGGGGCACCAGAACCCTTCTCGGTTGCCTCAGCGCCCTTGCGTGTGGCCTCGGACGATCGCTCCCGTTACAGCATCTGGCCTCCACCAGCGCGCGGCCCGCCTTTCTTCGAGCGATAACCGTTCCCTTCCTTGCGCCCGGCCTGCCGGGACACCTGAACTGAATCGATCCAAGGATCAGAAAACATGTCACTTTTCTTCAAAGGCTGCCTGTCAGCGGCCTCCGTTGCTGCGCTGTCGACAGGCGCGGCCATTGCCCAGGAGCGCCTGGACACTGTTATCGTCACGACCGTGGGGCCGGAGCGCAGCGCTGATGAGCTGATCGGCAACGCCACCGCCATCGATCGCGAGGACATCGTTGAGCGCCTGCGGAGCACACTCGGCGATACGCTGGACAGCGAGCCCGGCGTGTCCACGACCTTCTTCGGTCAGGGTGCCAGCCGCCCCGTATTGCGCGGGCTCGGCGCTGAGCGTGTGCAGGTGCTGACCAATGGCATCGGCGTGATTGACGCATCTGCCGC
The DNA here is from genome assembly GCA_038527085.1 of Pseudomonadota bacterium. GTDB lineage: Bacteria > Pseudomonadota > Alphaproteobacteria > Caulobacterales > Hyphomonadaceae > UBA5336. The sequence continues at coordinate 11,870 of JBCBGD010000026.1, forward strand.
CTCGCCAGACCACCAGGTCAGCGCAGACGGTATCGACGCCCAGCGCATCGAAATCCTGCGTGGGCCTGCAGCCCTGGCCTATGGCGGCCAGGCGATTGGCGGGGTCGTAAACGTCATCGACGGATTGATCGCCGAAGCGCTTCCTGAGAAGCCGATCAATGCCGAGGGCTTTGCGGCCTACAACAGCGTCAACGAGGGCTCTGAACTGGCTGGGCGCTTCCAGGGCGCGGCAGGTCCGTTTGTTCTGACTCTGTCGGCCAGCGGGCGCGACTTTGACAATTACGACATTCCTGATTTTGCCGAGTCTCCTTTCCAGATGGCCGCTGAAGAGGCGGAAGAAGAAGACCACGACGAAGAAGAGGGTCACGAAGAGGAAGAAGAGCAGCGCGGCACGCTGGAAAACTCTTTCGCCGAGACCCAGACCTACGCCGCCGGTTTGTCCTGGGTGGGCGAAGGGGCTTTCTTTGGCGTTGCCATTCGTCAGCAGACCTCCGAGTACGGCCTTCCGGGCCATGGTCATGAGCACGAAGAGGAAGAAGGCGAAGAACACGGCGAGGAGGAGCATGGGGAGGAAGAGGAAGAAAATCCCTTCATCGACCTTGAGCACACCCGCATTGACGTGCGCGGTGGTGTTGAGCTTGATGCTGGCATCCTGACAGGTGCCACGGGCTCTGTGGCCATCGTCGACTATGAGCACACCGAATTCGAAGCGCCCGGCGAGGCCGGTACACTTTACGCGAACGAAGGCGTAGAGGGCCGGTTTGAGCTCGAGCATCAGATCGCAGGCTTTCAGGGCGCGATTGGCGTTCAGTACATCGACACCGATTTCAGTGCCGTAGGCGAGGAAGCCTTCGTCACGCCTACTGAAAGCGAAACGCTTGGCATTTTCCTGTTCGAAACCCGCGAGTGGGACTCCGGCGTCGGCATGGAAGCAGGCGTGCGTTTTGACACCGTCGAACGCGATAATGTCTCCGGCGTCAGTGTTGACTACGACCTGATCTCGGCCTCTGCGGGTGTGCACCGTCACTATGACGGCGGCGTCTTCCTTGGCGGCCAGCTGTCCTACACCGAGCGCGCGCCTAGTGAGACGGAGCTGTTCGCAGACGGGCCGCACCTCGCGACCGAACAGTTCGAAGTGGGCGATGTGAATCTCGACGTCGAGAAGGGTCTGAACGTGGAGGGCACCGCCCGTTGGACGGGCGATACGCTCAGCCTCGGCGTGAACGTCTTTGCGGCGTCATTCGATGGATTCATCTTCCTGGCTCCAGGCCAGACGATCGAAGATGGTGTGCTCGTGGACGAGGCCGATGGATTGCCTGTGTTTCTGTATGAGCAGGATGATGCGTCCTTCCTTGGCGCGGAGTTCTACGGCGACCTGGCCATCGAAGACGGCCCGCTCGGCGCAGACTGGGAGTTTGGCGCGAGCCTCGATTTTGTTGAGGCCGAACTGGATGGCGGCGACAATGTGCCGTTCATTCCGCCGACCACCTTCCATGGCTCGGCAGCAGCCGAGTGGGGCGCGTGGGAGATCGGTGCGGCCGTAACTCACGCCACCGATCAGAATGATCCGGGCGAGGGCCAATTCCCGACCGAAAGCTACACCACGCTCGACCTGCGCGCGGAAGTGGATGTGTCGGACTTCGGCATCGGCAGCGACGGCACAGAGCTGTTTGTCGAGGCGCGAAATGTTACCGACGAAGAGGTGCGATTTGCCACGTCGGTGCTCAAGGACGTTGCTCCTGCGCCGGGCCAGAACATCCGTGTCGGCCTTCGCGCAGTATTCTGAGGGCTGAAACCATGCAACGCGCAGCCGCGATTGATGCCTCCGCGATCACCCTGTCTGGACTGTGTCTGATACACTGTCTGGCCTTGCCCCTGGCCGCGAGTTCGCTCGCGGTCGCCGGGTCGCTGGCTGAGATGGAGTGGCTGCACAAGGGTTTCGTTGTGGCTGCGGTCCCCCTGACCCTCTTCGCCATCTTCCGCGGACGGGGTCAGGTCGGGTTCAGTCTGGTGGCGGCCCTTGGTCTTGGATTGCTCGTGGCGGGCGCCTTCGTGGAGGCGCTCCACGACTATGAAACGCCTCTGACAGTGGTTGGGGCCATCTTGCTTGCCAGTGCCCATGCCTGGCGTTGGCACATGCACGGGCGCACCGACAGTCACAAGTGACTACTAAAAGCATATGAGCCGGGGCAGAACCCCGGCTCATTTTTTGGCGGTGTTCTAAGCGGGCATGACTTCTGCCAGGCGACCGCCAATGCGGATGGGCTCCACGCGCTTGGCGAGGCCTGTTGCGTCGTCGGTTTCGACAAACGTGCCGCAGAGGGTGCCTTCGCCGAGGGCGGGCTGATAGCGCTCGCCAGGCAGCTGGGTCTCGAAGCGGTAAAGCGAGATGTCCTTACGCATCCCGATAACGCTGTCATAGTCCCCGCACATGCCAGCGTCTGTCTGGTAGCCTGTGCCACCCGCAAGGACCATCGCGTCGGCGGTGGGCACATGGGTGTGGGAGCCGACGACGAGGCTGGCGCGCCCGTCGCAATGGTGGCCCATGGCCATCTTCTCGCTGGTCGCTTCGCAATGCATGTCGACGATCACCGCATCACAGACGCGGCCGAGTTCGAGCTCGTCGAGCGCGGCCGTGGCGGCCTCGAACGGGTTCGCCATGTGCTTTGGCATGAAGACATTGCCGAGGATCTGCACCACGCCCACCGTGCGGCCATCGTCCAGGGTAAAAAGATGCGTCCCTCGCCCGGGAGTCGCGGCTGCATCGGGATAGTTCACAGGCCGGATGATACGCGCGTCGCGCTCTATATGTGTGAGCATTTCGCGCTGGTCCCAGGCGTGGTCGCCAAGGGTCAGGCAGTCCGCGCCGGCGGTGAAAAAGTCGTCGGCGATAGAGGCGGTGAGGCCGAAACCGCCGGCCGCATTCTCAGCATTCACGATGGCGAAATCGAGTGACAGCCGCTCGCGCAGGCCCGGCAGATGATCGGTTACAGCCGCCCGGCCAGGTGCACCAACCACATCTCCGAAAAAAGCGATCCTCATCCGCTATTTATGGCGAGACTGCGCTGAAAGGCAAACAACTGATGCTGTGATCAGGCGTCACGCTGGGAAGCGGAGCCGTAGAAGTCCAGCCCATGGAACCAGAACACCTTGCCGAGCCCTCTGACGGCCCGGTCGAGCGCGAGGGCGTAACTCTCCCGCCGAAACACGAAGAGCACAGCTGCGAATGTGCCGTGAACCAGAAACTGCCCAGCGCCGATCCCCATCCACATGAGGAGGGAGCCGATCTTCGGTGGCGAATGTCGCCGAGCGAGCGTGCACGGCCCCTGACCGAATGAGAAGGCCCTGGCGAGGGTGTAGCGCAGCGTCGACCTCGAGACGGGTACGTGCTCTGCCACGCGCGCCTCTGCACTCCAAGCAAACTTGCCGCCCGAGCGCACCACAGCGGCGTAAAGCAGGTCGTCTTCTCCGCCGGACTTATTGGCACGCGGATCGAACAGGGGCTTCAAGGGCGGCAGCAGGTCGAGGTCCAGCAGAGAATTTCCGCAGCCATAGGAGACCTCGATGTATCCCTCTTCATGGCCCGGATCGCGGGCGAAGAACGAGCTGTAATAGCTGCGGTGGCGAATGACCGTGTCTTCAAGGGCAGTGATGACGGGCCCGAAAGTGACCGCCGCCGGCGTGGCGCAATGGGTCTGCATCAGTGCTTCCAGCCAGTCGGACTCAGCCGACTGGTCATCATCGAGAAACGCCACGAGCTGTGACCCGACGGCGTCCATGGCGGCGTTGCGTGCGTTGGACACGCCCGCGCGGGGTTCGTGCAGGGCAATGATATTCACGCCTTTTGGGGCCAGTTCACGCAGCGTCGACATCGCATCGCGCGCCGAATGCTCAGGATCATTGTCGACGATGATGACGTCGATCACTTTGATCGTACGTCGCGCCTGGTCGAACAGGCTGCGCACCGCGCGGCTCAGACCGTCTGGCCGTTTGTATGTCGGCACAACGACAGTGATGTGTTGATCGGCCAATTGCCATCCTCATTCTGTGCGCGCGGAGGGATAGGATATACAGGACCCAGGTTGCTTAAGGATTGAACGCGTGGGGATTTCCTGCATGGCATAGGCCGTGCAATCATCAAGTCGCTTTTGGTGGGATCGCAGAGCCGATGCAGGTGGAACTGGTCAGGGCGAAAGAGTTGGGGACATCGGATTGGCGCCATTTCGAAGCGCTGTTCGATACCGGATCACATCCCGCCCACCCCATGCTGCACCCTGATTTTGCCCGCGCGCTTGCCGATGTCAGGGACGACACGTTTGTCATTTTCCTGAAGCGTGAAGCCGAAGTGATTGGATACTGGCCCGTGCACCTGCGCCCGGGGCGGTGGATGCGCGCGATCGGCGGCCCTTTTTCAGATGTTCAGGGGCCGATCCTGAAGACGGACATCGCCGTCGATCTTCAAGAGGTTCTGTCAAAGGCGGGCGTGCGTGGCATCACGCTTCCAGGTCTTGCCCATCACGACAGCCTCAACCCGACAGGTCTTAGGCCGCGACAGGTACACCTGACCCGTTTGGAGCGTGGATGGGAGGGGGTGCTGGATGAGCAAACCCGACAGCATAAGCGCTTTTTCAAGAACCATTGGCGGCTCGACAGGAAGCTGCGCAGGGATCACGACGCCGTGGAATTCGTTTTTGATGACACGCGCCCTGAAAGCCTGCGCCGTCTGCTGGACCTCAAGAGCCAGCAGTTTCGCGCCACAGGCCGCCATGATGTGATTGCCAGTGCCTGGGCGCAAGACTTGATCCATTGCCTCTACACCCAGCGCGATCGTGGCGTGTCGGCGCGGCTTTCGGGGCTATTCGTCGATGGTGAGTTGGCCGCCGGTGAGTTGAACTTGCAGTC